>NZ_JAGDFV010000032.1 GCF_017497985.1 Meiothermus sp. CFH 77666 | reverse complement strand
TACTTACGAGATGTAATCCTGAGCCTCTTGCACCTCAAAAAGTGGCCGGTGTTGCGCTCGGTTAGAAAGTTCTCGGCTAATCCCTATCCTCTACTCAAGCTAATCCGAGGGTTGTGATAAAAGCCTGCGTCTAAAGTGGGTCTTGCGAAAAGAGGACGGGTATTCCTATTGGGAAGTGGGCCAGATGTTTGGGGTATCCCACAACACGGTCTGGGTCTGGCATCGCCGGTGGCTGGCCAGCGGCAAGAAGTTTGAGTCCCTTTACAACAAAAACCAGGGCCCTGTACTGCCAGCCAACACCCGAACCGACATAGAAAAAGATTTGCGGGCCCTGTATCGGTCTGGACTGCGAGGCTACCCGTTGCTCCGAGCCATGCGTTTTCGAGGCCACCGGGTAGCGATGAGCACTCTCTACAGCAACATACACCGGTTGAAGTTGGGTGTTAAGAGACCCCAAAAGCGCGTCAAACAAAAACCTCAACGCTTGATTTTTCCACTGGGCTACATCCAGATGGATACTATGTTTCCAAACGGCAACGAAGGGCCGGTGCAGTTTACCGCCATAGAATGCCTGTCCAGAACAAGGTTTGTTTGTCTGTATCCCAAGTGTACCCCTGAAAACGCCGCCAACTTCCTGATTAGGTGCTACCACTTTTTTGCCGGCATAAAGATCGTCATGGTGCAAACAGATGGCGGCTTTGAGTTTGTGGATTCCGTGCACTATGGTTATGGGCAACGTCGGCAGGTACATCCTTTTGAAGAAATGCTTAAGCGGCTTCAAATACCCCAGAAGATTGTGATCGGAAAGCCACAACAGCAGGGGCGAGTAGAGCGCAGTCACCGTATTGACCGTGAACAGTTCTACAGGCAGTTTCCGTTGGAGCAGTGGGGAGAGTTTTTGCCCGAGTGGGTTCACACCTATAACGAAGCCCGACTGCATGGGGCCGTTGGCTGGCAAACCCCCAAGCAGGCCCTCGAGCAGTTGACTGGAAAAGCCATTAGCTTTGACTATAGCTTGATTGCTTCTGTTGACACCAGAAAATACGTTTCTGTATCCAGGCAAGAACACGGTCAAAATGTTTAGTTTGAAGTTTAGCCAGTTTTGCGTTCAGCACGGCACAATCTGAATATTCACCCAGCTGGGCCTGGGCCGAGGCCTTCATTGGGTTGCCGGCACACTTTTATTCTGTTCTGAACCTAACCGGGCCAGGCGGTCGCGGGTCACAATGCGCGAGATGGTGGACTTGCTGACCCGCATAATACGGGCCACGTGGGTTTGGCTACGGCCATAGACGTTGATCATCTCGAGGGCCTCGGCCTCGAGGGCCGGGGTCAAGATGGGCCGCCTTCCCAGAATGACCCCTCGGGCCCGGGCCCCGGCCAGGCCGGCCTGGGTATTCTCACGCATCACGTCTAGCCTGAGCTGGTTAATAACGCCGATCATCTGCACCATGGCCCGGCCCATGGCGGTACTGGTATCCAGGTTCTCGGTCAGGCTGTGAAGCAGAGCGCCACGTTCCTCCAGGTGTTTGACCAGGCGCTCAAGCTGCTCCACGCTGGCCACCGCTCGATCCAAGCGCCAAACAATCAAGGTATCTCCCTTTTTTAGCTTCTCCAAAACTGCCAGCCACTGAGGGCGCTCCCAGCGTCGGCTGGACACGCTCTCGCTAAAGATGTCCTTTGCCCCCGCTTTTCGCAGCTTGATGATCTGGCTATCTAGGTTCTGGTCGGTGGTGGAGACTCTGGCATATCCGTATTTCATGCCTACATTCTGCAACACCTATATGAAACCGGCATTTAAGGTCTGGCGGTCGCAGTGTTGCAAAACTCAGAATCTACCGTTTTTGCAACGCTGCGACCGAACTCGCTGGATTGCGCCAGCTTAGTAAGTTAGCCCCACCGCAGGCAGTACAGATCCATCTAACCGGCTATACCCGGTGGTGGGTGCTGCGCTGGGCAGGGTAGACCCCGAGGTGAAATAGCCTGTGGTATTAGCAGTGCCTAGCGATGGTATTGCTAGCGATCTGAGTGCGGCCAAGGCGACTGCGCGTACAGTCGCCGCAGAACCTGATGCCCATGCTATCCAATACACACCAGGGTTCAAAGTCACGTTGATTGTTTGGCTTTTGATGCCAGTAGTGCCAGCATCGAACGTTACCCCCACAAGCCGGCCAGCAGGTTGCATACTGGCATTGCTTTCATAGATGCCCACCTCGTGCGCTCCAGCCGCTGCCGTAGTTACGTTGATTTGGAGCGCGCTTAGGGTGAGAATGCGGCCTACCAATATGGGTATCCAGTACACCCGGTTGGCGGTTAGGGCTAAAGTTGTCGCAGCGGTTGCAGCCAAAGCATATGGCACCACGACATCAGAGAGCCCGGGCGGCCTGGGAATAGGAATCGAGCCCAGCGGGCCAGCCTCGCCCGGGATACCTTGTGGGCCTTGATTACCCGGAGGCCCCTGCAAGCCCTGCGGGCCTGGAGGGCCCTGAGGACCAGGTGGCCCGGGTTCACCTTGTGGCCCTTGGGGGCCAGGAGGGCCTTGCAAACCTTGTGGACCCTGGGGCCCTGGTGCACCCTGAGGGCCCGGCGGTCCTGCCGGGCCCGGCTCACCGGGAATGCCTTGAGGGCCCTGGCCGCCTTGACTTCAGCCAGCATCTCTTTGGGTGGAAAGTAGGTCACCTTGACCGGTTCCCAGTTGACCCGCTGGATGCTGGCCCGGCCTCCATCGTCGAGCTTCAGGCTCTCGGTGGTCTTTCGCCAGATTTTGGGCTTGACCGGCTCCACCGGCTCGAGCGCCCGTGGCGCCTTGGCGAACCGCCCGGCTTCGTCGAACCAAACCACCCGGCAGATCTCGCGGCTTTTGATCGGCTTGCCGCTGCTTGACTTGCCCCGTTTGGAAGCCACCAGTCGGTAGCGGCCCCCTGCTTGTTCTACTTTGCCTTCAAGCTCGAGCTGACCCAAGGCCGCCAACGCTTCCGGCGTGGTGATTTGCAGCTCTGCTGCTATAGCCTCTACAGTGGCCGGGCCCCGCTGTAGAACTCGCTCCACGTAGGCCTTCACGCTTACCTCGGAATGCTGGGCAAAATCCGGTTTACCAGGGTGTTGGGTAGGTTGGCCAGGGTGCGATCCATGCGGTCTACACCCCGGTCTACCGAGCGTTTCAGGCCCCAGAACCCTACGGCTACCATCAGGGCCACCACACCGAAGCCAATCAGGGTTGCTTGCGTCTGGTTCATACGAGATACCTCCGTGGGTCGTTGGCCAGAGCTTCGCTGGTGCGGCTGGCCTCGAGCAACTTCTGCCGGGCCAGCACCATATCTGCGTAGCGGGCTGAAAAGTGATCTTCGCCTCGCTTGACCGCCGCTACAGCGACATTCCCACCGTTGTAGCGCACCAGGCCCATCCGCACGCTTCGCTCTGCCCGTATTTGCTTGGCCAGATACCGTGCTCCTAGCTCCAGGTTGGTGCGGGGGTTGAGCAACCCCGCCGGCAAGCCGGTGTAGCCCACCGTGATGGCCGTTGCGCCCTTTATTTGCGTCAGGCCGTATACCCGCGCAAGCTGGGCGTCTGTCCAGCCTCGCCGGCGAGCCGGGTCAAAGTATTTGTTCCCCACAATCCAGCTTTCGGGCTTGTTGTTGAGGGTGATTTCGGGGTCTGAACGGCGATTTTCCTGCAACGACAGCGCTGCCAGAAGCGACGGCTGGATGCCGTTGGCTCTGGCCGCTGCAATCAGGGCGTTGCGGTAGGGCTCGAGGCCCGGCGGCAAGGCCAGGCGGGTTGGAGCTACTGCTTCGCGCATGTTGCTGGCGGCAGACCGCACCACCCGTTGCCCCGGCTCAGATACCACCGCCGCCGCTGCAGCAGCTGCCATCCCTGCGATTACCAGGTCGCTCATTGCACCTTCCTTTCGTCGCTGTCTTCAACGCCCCTCAAATATCTGTTGATGCTGATGCCGGGCCCTGGGCGGGTTTCAAAGCCCCCAGAACCTGCGTACCAGGCATAGGCATTCAGATCTGAATAAACCAGACTGCCAATGCTTGCCCCCGGTACATGACCATACAACGCTCGCACCCGATGCGGCACCCGCACCCTCAGGGGCACCATGGGCGCTGGTTCAGGCGCAATAAAGGTTCGGGTTTGAGCGGTTGGGATCATGTCCAGCTAATCTCAAAACCCGCAATGGTTAGCTCGTGTAGGTTGTCTTTGGTGATCTCCTGACCTACGTCAAATTGAAAATACATGCGCGGGTACGGGCCTGTTATTGCGTGATTTTCGTTCATACCTATCCCTACAATGGTTCCATTAACCTCTGTTACCGATCTCACTGCTGGGCTCATTTTGCGATTTTGGCTATTTGCGGTGTACGCTTCATACGCTCCCGCAAAATCAACCATGTTGTTTATATCCCAAAACGCATCACCATAACCCAACGTGCGACGCTGGAACCCATAAATCCACTTTGGCGGATTGGCCGCTCGAGCAAATGAGCTTAGGCCCTGAACTGGGTTTGCGTTGTAGCCATGCGCACCTGTAATAATGCGTTGCTGTAAAACAAACTGGCCCGTTCTATTGCCTATCCCAGTGATATTCATGCTGGCCGTTTGCGGGGTAGTAGGCCCTACCGTGACCCGCACTTTGTAGATCAGGCGCAACTGCTGATCGCTGTCCAGCGTTAGTGTCACCGGGTTGTTTGAGCCGTCCCGGAATAGCTCGCGGCTCATCAGGTTATTGCCTGCGGTGCCGCTCCCGCTAAATCCCCATTCAGTCAGGTTTTGTCCGCCCACCTGGGCAGCGGTGAACTGACGGTATCGGGTAATCTCCCACACCCCCGTGCTTACCTCGGTGGTGCTATCTGTAGGGCCCCCGGTTTGGTTGGTGCGGGCCCGCTCATTGACCAATCCTGTTTGTGAAGGGTTTGGTGCGGTGCTGCCTGTTCCGATTACTGCCCATTCGCTTTGTTCAAACAGCCCTAGCGTGGCTACCAGTTCTTTGGCGTTGTCGAGTACCAGGTTGTGGCAGGCCTGGTCAGCTTCGCGCACCACCCGTCCATCCGGGCCGATGATTTGCCAGTGCATGGTCTGGGGCTCAAGGGTCATCCCGACTTTTGCCGGCGGTGGAATTCGCTCCCGCACTACCAGGCGCGGAAGGATGATTTTGGGCGTGATTATAAGGTCAGGGCGTTGCATAAATACCTGTCATTGGAGCGCTTGCGGTGATGGTAGTCAGCACGTCTGGGTTGCCCAGGTCTACTACCACCACCAACAGGCGGTAGTTACCGGTGGTTGGGGCCTGGCCGGTGATGGTGGTAAGTTCGTCAGTCCCCACATCCCGCACCACCACCAGCGGGCGGTAGTTGCCGGTGGCTGGGGCCTGGCCGGTGATGGTGGTAAGTTCGTCAGTCCCCACATCCCGCACCACCACCAGCGGGCGGTAGTTGCCGGTGGCTGGGGCCTGGCCGCTTATATTAACTAGGGCATCTGTAGGCAGGTAGACCGGATAGGTATCGCTGCGGATAGTAATCCCTTCCCCAAGCAGCTCCCACTGATAGGGCAGGGCGATGCCCTGATCCAGGATGCGTTCGGTGGGGTAAGTTTCGATGGTGCGTTCTACTGCAAACACCTCGCGCTGCACCCGCATACGCAGGCTGCGGCGGTCAGGTGATAGGTAAAACAGCAGTGCATCCGAATCAGGGCTGTAGAAGTTGACTTCGGCATCCTGAATCATCAGCGGGTCAACCCCTGCATAGGGCCCGCGCATGACGTACTGCCCTAACCCGGCATCCCATTGTCGCACCCAGACCTGGTTTTGCCGTTCGTAGGCAACTATAGGCCGGGCGCTTTGATCAAAGCAGAAAGCAATATGCCGGATTTCCCTACCTTCATGCGGTATAGGCACAATCCCTCGGTCGTCCCATTCCTCCAGCACTCCCATCTGATACAGATGCAGTAGCTTATCGCCTTGGTGTTGCACCAGGGCCCAGGCCGAGCCGAACAGTGCCAGGTAGCTACCGTCTCCCGTTATGCCTTCGCCGCCCACAGGGCCACGCGCCAGCGCCACCTCGGGCAGGTGGTGCGGGCCGCGTTTGCTGGTGCGGGCGGTGGGGGTCATCGTCCGTAAATCTGGTAGGTGGCCGGCTGGCCGCTTAGGGGGATAATCACCACTTGCTGGATCACCGAGGTAATCGGGATCGAGGTTCCCGGCGGCAGGGTGTGGGGCGGGCTTTCGCCGCCGGGCGAGATCAGGCGCACCTGAAAGGGGTTGTCGCCAATATTGGCGTAGTAGCCGCCGTAGATCAGTCGCTTGCCCTGGGGGTGGCGGGTTTCGATGGCAGTTTGCTGGGTGACGGTGCCTTCCCAGATCCAGGGTGGTTGGAGCACCTTTCGCCGGGTGATGCCGGCGTTGGGGTCTTCCACAAACTCGCCGTATTCAGCGGTGAAGGCCTGGCTGATGCGCCGCACCTCGGTGTTGTTTTCGGCCTGGCCCTTCACCAGCTCCACGAGCTGGGCGCATACAAACTTGATAGAGGTATCGAGTTTGGTCACAAGCTCATTCAGGTTTGGAAACATCAGGGCCTCCCGATGCCGCGATCAATGCGGTCGAGTACTTCGACGACGCGCTCGAGCACCACCGCCTGTTTGGCCTGGGCAATGGATACCTGGTCAATCTTGCGGTTTTGCTCGGGCATCCAGATGATCAAGATGTAGGCTACCAGGGCCAGGGCGCCAATGCGCTCGAGCGCCTTTACCAGCAAGTCCAGGTAGCCTAGCATCTTCTTCTCCTCACTTTCCTCCACAACCGCACCCGCTTGGCTCGGTCTTGTTTCGGGATAGCAGTTTGCCTACCAGCACCAGGGCCGCCACAAAAACCGCTGCCCCGGCGGTGAAGGCAAACCCCTGTTTGAAGCTTTCGCTCATGGGTTCACCCCCTGTTGCTTCAGTTTGGCAAGGGCCGCTTCCACCAGCAGTCGCGCGTCGTTCGGACCAGCAATCCGGCTGGCCAGGTGCATGGCTTCGGCCAGCCGTTCAGCTTTGAGGGCCTCAATGGCTGCCGGTGGGGGTGTACTTTTGTATTCCTGGGTCATCTGCTGCAAATCGGCTTTGTATTTTTGGCCTGCTGCCAGCACCGCGTTTTCGGCTCGCTTGAGGCGCAGTTCCTCGATCCGGGCCAGGATGTACTGCTTGATGTTTTCCCGGAAGGGCCGCAGGAAGGGCACCAGCCGGAGCACGGTATCGGTCAGCCAGGCCACTAGCAGAGCCGGAATGGCCCCGTTGGCAAAGGTGAAGAGGGTGTCTACCGTGCTGTGAAGCACGGCTACAAGCAACGCTTGAAGGTCGAACGGCATGTTAGTTCTCCGGGGTGGGAATCGTCCACATGTTCAGCACTTCTTGTTCTTCAGGGGTGAGGGGAGCATCCACGCCGACCGGGATCGTGCGTTCGGTGTTTCGGTAGTCCTGGTATCCAGGCACCAGCTGGGGTGCACCGGCATTTCCTGCCGGCAACGGGTCGGGCTTGGTGGACTGGAAGTAGGTGTACCCCAGGTAGCCTGCGGCTCCCAGGAGCACACCGCCCAGAATCCAGAGAAGGGTTTTTTCGCTCATGTTCACTTCCTTTCGTCAGGCCACGGCGTAGGGCTGCACCGCGTTGTAGTTGCCGCTGGCCAGCAGTTGGCTGGCCCGCTCGTGGCCGGCATAGGCATTGGCTGCTTGGGGGGTGTAGTCCACCCCGTAGCGGGTTTTGAGTTCGCTTATCATGCCCCGGTACTGGATTTCGAGCTCGACTAGCTTGGCCTCGTGGGGCCGCTTTTGGTCTGCCTTCCACTGGGCCAGGCGCTGTTGCGCGTAGGGCCCGGCCTCGTCGGCCAGTACCCGGTAGGGGTTGCGGTCGGTCTGGTTGTTCCAGGCGCCCTTGAAGTAGCCGTTCAGCACGCTGGCTTTCTGGTCACAGCCGGGCCAGTTGTCATCCGGGCAGCGGCCCAGGCCCAGGAATCCCCGGCCTCCACAGTTGCTCCAAACCGCGTCGCGGCAGGCGTTTACCAGGCTCTGGTATCGGCCACTTTGGTAGGCGTTGTTGAAGTATTCCTGTTCAAATGTCTCCAGCGGCACGGGGTTACGCTCGATGGCGTCTATATCGGCCAGCTTGAGCATCTGGAGGTTTTCCACTGCCGCGATGCGGTCAATGAAGGCCCGGATTTCAGCCTGTCGCTGGCGTTCGGCTTCCAGGGCCTGCTGTCGCTGGATTTCGGCCAGCACATCTGCCGGGGTGGCGTTGGGGTTGATGGGTGGGGTGGGGTCGCTGGGAGAGGGCAGAGCTGGGCGCACTGCCTGCACTGGTGCAGTCAGGTTTGGCGGGGTGGGCCGGCCTTCGGCAATAATCGGCTGCTGCCCCCGGCGGTAGAGGTAATATCCTCCACCAGCTAGGGCAGCCAGCACGGCCACCGAACCCAGGGTAATAAACACGGTCTGACCGGTTGTCATACCACCACCGTCCCGTGGTACCGGAAGCTGTCGCCGGCTTCCAGGTGGTTCAGGTCAAGCCAGACCGGCTTGTAGCGCACCTGTGCATTGGTTACACCGGTCTGAACCGTGACCACCGGGCTTGGCTTGGCACTGCGGCGGCGGTGGAGGGCGTAGGCCCCGCCGGCCAGGGCCAGCACGGCCACGCCCCCGATCAACACCTTCTGCCCGGTCGTCATCTCATTTCCCCAAATACTTGAAGGCGATATAGCCCGCCGTGAGAATGCCCAGTCCGGCCACCCCGTACAGCAAGATGGTTTGCATTTTCTGAGCCTCGAGGCGGGCCAGCTCGGCCTGTTGCTTGAGCTGCTCCTGTTGCAGCCTGGCCTGGGCCTCGGCGGCCTCGGCCTGCTGCATCCGCAGGTCGCGGTTCACCAGCCCGTCCACAATGTTCACAATAGGGCCAACCAGATCCACGCGATCCTCCTATCCCTTTAGTTGCTGCTCGGCCAGGCGCGAAAGCATCGGGCCATCCAGCACCCGGATGGGGGTGTCAATCACCGGCAGGTTGAAGATGTTCTCGGCGTCGTTGCCCCAGTAAATCCGGCTGTTGGAGCGCACCCGGATGGCCAAAATGAACTCAGGGGCCAGAAATACATCTTTGGCCGTACCCAAGGTGGGCGCGGTCAGCCGGTTGGTTTGGTCAGCGCTGTGCAGCGAACGCAGGCTGGTGTTGAAAAACACCGCGCTGCTGCCGTCGCTGCCCATAGGCACCTCAGCGGCAATCTGAAGCTCGCCGTCGCCGGGCAGGTAGAAGACGCGGGCCTTGTTAGCTCCAGGCACAATCGAGAGTTGGAGGTTCACCACCCCGGTCTGCCAGTTGACCGAGACCACGTTGGTTTCGGTCCAGGTTGCACCGTTGTCATCCGACAGCTCGCCCTTGATGTCGAGGTGCTCGATGGTGGGGAAGCTGGGGTTTTGCCGCTGGCTCTGCACCAGCCGGATGCCCTGGGCACCCAGGTCAATGACCACGTTACCACCGGAAATGGTCAGGGCCCCTTGGGTTTCATATACCGCCTTGATGTAGGCCTGGAGGGGAGCGCCCTTACGCAACACCATGGCGATGTTACGGGGCACTTCCATCTTGGCCACGGTGGACATCAGGCCCAGCACCTGATTGCCAGGCTCAAAGCTCTGGGCCGTGAGGGCCCGGGTGCGAGGGGTGCCCACAATCTCGTAGGGCAGGCTGCTCATTAGCGCACCCCCGAGAACTCACCCGGCTTGCCCTCCAGCGTGCCGAACTCCACATAGCTCTTAGTCCAGTCCACCTGGTCGGGGCCCTGAACGCTGATGATGAACTTGTAGTCCTGCATCAGCACCAATCCAGGGCCCACGTTCAGGTCTACCTGACCGGCAATTTGGTCTACGTATTCGGCACTCTTTTGCTGGTTGAGGGTCACGTCCCGCCAGATGCTGAAGGGCAGGGTGCGGTAGCGCTTGGGCGCCTCCCAGCCAGGGCCCATCACCGAGATCTCGATTTTCGAGCTGCCACTGATGCGCTGGCCGCTGGTCTTGTTCAGGTCGAGCTTCAGGTCAAAGCCGGTGGTTTTGCCGCCCTTGCCCTGGAACTGGTTGGGGATGACGAACTCGGCCCCACGCGGCACCGTGAAGGTGAAGATGGGGGTGGGCACGTTGGCGGCCACCACGTTGGCGGTCAGCGCCACCAGGCTGCCAGATTCGCTGCTGATTACGGTTTTCTTTGCCATGCTTGTTTCCTCCTTGCTTATTGCTTACGGGTTGAGAGCTTGCACGTTGTCCTGAATGCCGTGGGCCAGTAGGGTACCGGCTGAGGCAATCAGGCCCATACGCACCCCTTCGGCGGCGGGGCTATCGCCCTTGACCAGGGCCAGCGAGCCCAGGGCCAGCAGGGCCAGCCCAAACCGCGCGGCTTGCCGGCGCAGGTTGAACATGCGGGATACCTCGGGCACCACGTCACGGGTAGGCCTGCCGGTCAGCGGGTCTACCTGGCGGAAGACCCCGTTTTCGGTTTCCCAGCCGAAGATGTCTCGATACTGGGTAAACAGGGCCTTCTGGCCCAGGGCGGTGCCCACGATGCCCACCGTGGCCCCCAGCGCAGCCACCTGGATGCGTGGGTTTTTGATGGTGCGAATGACTTCATTGCCGGTTTGCTTCAGATCACTCATGCTTGCCTCCAGGCCCCAATCTTTTCCAGGTAGCGGCTGCCATCGGGAGCTAGCCGTGCGACCACGCCGCGACCGGTGAGCCGGTCATACACTGCGTACTCGCCGGGTCGTTTGGTCTGGGGATTGGGGTATTTGAACGTGCCGGGGTCGGGGATTTCCGGCCAGGTCTGCATCACGCGCTCGCGCTGCCGCTGCTCACCCATGGGGAAGATAGCTATGCGGGTGGCCTGCTTGTAAGCAGCGGAATCTACTGTGTCGTCGCCGGTGCTGCCAAACACCGGCGTCACTTTGATAATGTCTACACCGTATTTGCGCCCTTCCGCCTCTACCCTCTTCATGCCGGGGGGCATGTTGTGCTTAGGCAGAAAGTTTTGCGCCTCGTCTACCGTGATACGCACCAGGCCGTAGCGGGTCTCGAACTGCCCCAGGCTCATGCAGGCTTGGCCCAAGCTGTTCATGAACTCGTACACCCCGTCGCCGGGCGCTACCTCGAAATGGATGGAGCGCTGGGCCCGGATCAAATCGGCTAGCTTGGCGGGGTCATAGCGCCGGGAAAGCTGTTCATGCCCCAGGTAGTAGCGGTGCGTGTAGAACTCAGAGAGCTGCCTCGAGGTGTTGATGCACACGTCAAACAGGCAGCGATTTTTACCGGCCCGGATAACCTCGTGCAAATAGGTGGTCTTGCCTGAGCCCGAGGCACCGGTGATGAACATGTTGAAGGCCTGGCGGCTCATAGCTCCCCCTTCCAGATGTAGCGTTCAACGAGTTGCATGATGTGCCAGGGCAGCATGTGCTCGCTTCCCACCCGGTCATGCCCTTTGAAGCGAATGTAGACCTGGCCGGGCCCGAAGGGCTCGATGGTGCCCCCCAGTTGGTCAAAAATCTGACGGGCCCTTGCCACCCGCTTGGCATGGTTCTCGAGCATGGCGGTGGTGATGTTCTGGGTAGTTGAGGTTGCCGTCATGTGTGCCTCCATGCCGGGGGTTCTTGCATCCTGTTTGCGGCAAAAAAGGCCATTGGATCGGTGAAGTATTCCTTCACTGCCATTAAGTCACCACCCGGCCAGAAACCCCAGTCAGTGGTACCGTCAGATCGGCGCGGAGGACGCTTTACCAGGATGTCAAAGTGCAGATGGGCCAACATGCTGTTGTTGTAGCCTTTACCTACTGTCCCGATTCGCTGGCCAGCTCCTACCAGCTGTCCAACCGTGACTAGCACATCGCGTAGGTGCATGTAGCGTGCAAAATAGGTGCCATGTTGGATAACAACGCCGTTGCCCCAGGCTTTGCCTGGAAGAAGACCCGCAAACACTACTGTGCCCGCTTCAACGGCGTGCACTGGTTGACCTAGATCGGCATCACCGCCTGCGGGGTGGTTAAGGTCAATGCCAGTGTGCCAGTGACCCGGTGGTACTAACCAACGCCCTCCCGCACCCTTGACGCCAAGGAAGTAGTTGGGATCCAGGTATCTCACATCAGGTCGTGAGCGGCGAGGATTTATCGGGTAGTACATAAAGCGGCTCGACACAGGGGGACTAGCTGGCTTCTTTCGCAAAGCTGGATAGGAAATCGTCAACAAGCCGAGGCCCACCAGGCCCAGCATTAGCAGGAGGGGTGGGAGTGCTGAGGTTTTCCGGTTTGAACTCGACGCCTGGGATGGTAGCGCCCGCAAGGTCGCCGGGCGGTAGCTGTCGGTCGGCTTGGACATAGGCACCTTTGGTCATGAAGGCCACCCCACCCAGCACGGCCAGGCCCGCAAAGAAGCGCACCGCCGGTGGGAGGTTTTGCATACCCTGGCCGCCCATGGCGGCAAAGGCCCCAGGGAAGTCCAGGATTTCGTTTAGCAAGAAGATGATCAGCTCGTTTTGCTCGATGTCCCGAACGAACTGTTCGCGCACCGCCGGCGAAAGGTCAAAGCCCATCAAGAAGGCAGTGATGCGGGCCAGTTTGGGGGTAATCTCGGGGTTTGCTTTGGGTACGGGTTTGGGGTTGGTAGTTTCTGGCCCGTCGCCGGCTATGGCATCTTCCAGCGACATCTGCCGGGCGTCCTCGATGCTTTGGAGGAACTCGGGGTCAAACTCGGGCTGAAGCATCTCTCCAGCGCCGGTTTGGGTTTCATGGGTCAGGGTATCGGGTTCCATACGTCTCCTACCGGGTGGGGATGTGAAATGCGGGAGCAGGGCTAACAGATGCCTGTGGTGCCGGCATAGCCGGGCCCTGGGCTGGTTTGGTTTTGGCCAGGGCCAGCCCACCTGCGCCGGTGGCCAAGGCAGCCCCCAGCATCATGAACAGGCCATCCAGCGAGCCAGAGCCTTTCTGGGGTTCGGGTCTGGCCTGGTCGGGTTGTACTAGCGTTTTGGCAGGTTCTGAAGGTTTGGGTCTGGGCTCAACCCTGGGTACGATGGGGTTTTGTTCAATCAGGCTGAGCGTAAACGGGTCGAGCCCTTCAAAACGGGTGGCGGCGATAGGCTCCGCCACCCGAGAAACTTCCCGGTTGGCCTCAATGACTGCCGGTTGGGAAGCAAGGGGTTTGTTAGGGGTAACCAGCCCGTCCAGGGAAAGGTCTATGCGGCCTTGGGCGTTGCGCTTCATTTCACCTTCACCGCTCCTTCCGGGTTAGAGAGGGCTGATGTGGTTTCCTTTAGGGAGTTGGCGGCATCACGCCCTGCGGCTCTGAGCTGGGCCACCAAAAAGACACTTGCAAAGGTGATAGCCGCAACACCCAGCACGCTCACCGGTTGATTCACAAAGTCGCGTACCGTGCTGCCGCTTGTAGGCCGGCTATCAGGTGGCAGGGAAGTATTGGTTATTGGGTGTGCGGGTTGGCCCGGCTGGGGAGCCGGGGGCCTAAACACATCCAAGTTGATGCCGAAATAAGGCGCCGCGAACTTGGCCACCAGGGCGGCGGCGATCCACTGCATAACCACAACAGGTGCCATTAGACCTTCCTCACGGTGGCCCAAAAGTATAAAGCGCCTTTTTCAAACCACTTCCGGGTACGGAAGACGCGCTTGCTGTTGGACACTACAAAGTTGGTGCGTTGCAACGTAACTTTGTAGCCATTGCGTGAAAGAGTGCGCTCGATTAGGGGTATCACCGCCGTATCCCACAGGCCAAAGCTGTTGGCCAACCGTTCCAGCAACTTGCTGGTTAGCTGGTTTTGCGCGGTAAGTTTGAACAGGCGTTCGCCCTCACCAATGTTTTCGTTTTGACCGATGCGAACTAGTCGCTGGTTCAACGACATGGCCCCCACGCTAGAGCCTGGGGGCTTGAAAATCTAAGGCGATTTGTGGGTGCAGGTTGCTTACACAAGTTGCAAATACAGTTCGGTCGGTATTCAGTCCTGAAGCGAGTTTGATGCTTTTGTAACCCACGACCGCTTGCCCCGGTTAGGTTCTGACCAAAATGCTACCGTGCTGGCAATCCAGTGAAGGCCTTGGCCAACACCCAGCTGGGTGAATATTCAGATTGTGCTGTGCTGAACGTAAAATAGACAAATCTGCAATACGCACAGTTTTGACCGGTTGTGGGTTAACTACAACAGGAAGTTTTATGCTAAAAAAATACGGTCATGGATTGAAGCAAAAACTGTACTGTCTGCGCTCCAGAGACTCGCGGCCTGGGCCAAAGCGGTAGATCAACGCTTCGTAGCAGCCACCGTTGAGCATCCAGCGGGGTATGGTGATCCAGAAAAGCTTTCCGTCATACTCTGCAAACTTTACCTGGGGATCATAGCACCAGATTTGATTGGTATATGCGAAAGGTTGGCCCACATCGCGCCCTCGAGTTGGAATAATCTCGAGTCGCTCTACTGCGTAGCCGGGCACTCTTTGCCAGGGTACTCCAATACGGTATGTGTTATTTGATGGTTCAATCAGCACACGTCCTGGGTAGGGATGGGCTTTTACTATAGGTATCGAACTTAAGGTTACCTCGAACTTTTCGCACAGAGTGTACCCTTGCGCGGTTGCAATGCCCAGCAAAAACAATGTAGTGGCCAGCATTTTTTTCATTGACTCGACCTCCGTTCAACTTATAAAAAACCCCTCTGGCTTTGAATGGCTTTCCACAGGTAGCCCTCCAGTTCTTCCATTTCGCGGTCTACTCCATCCAGGTCTATGATCTCGCCCGATTCGGTGGTGAGGCGCAGAACGGTGTTGCCAGGGGGAACCATCATGAGCATAGCTGCCACCCCCAGGGCCGCTATGATAACGGCTCCTGGGATTCTAAGGTCTAGGCCGAACATGTTAGATAGAGGATCAACGTTGTAGTATGCAGCCGATAAAAAAAATGCGGCGATGACATACCAGTACTGAAGCTTTCCAGGAATAATCCTAATGCCTATGGTGCAGACCTTACCAAGATCCACACGGTACAGGTGTAACTCCCCACTCTTGGTTTTAGAAATTAGAAACAGCCAACCATCATCAATCTGCGCTTGGACAAGCTGTTTTCCAAACTGAAACATGTAAGGCAAATAACCGCCACTAGATGGTTTATAAGCAGGCTGCGATGCCACGTAATACCCTCCTCGAGCCCATCATGCCAATAAATCAAGCGGCTGCTTGCCAAAAATAACCAACCTGCACCTGCAACCTGCTTGTGCAAGTAACGTTAGCGGTTCGGTCAAACCATCATGCCGTGCAACGTTTTGACTGAGTTGCTATTTTGATTCAGCTTCCTGGGTCAGATAACTTTTGGCTTGCTCCAAGAGCGCTTTTAGCTGTTCCGGGGTGGTGTCTGGAGTGATCCGCTTACTCAGCTGGTCGAGTAGGTCTACGGTGAGTTGTATTCCTACTCGCCCTTGCGACTCGAGCCAGACCTCGAGCTTGCCTATAGCGGCATAGCTGACCCCAGGGCAAAACTCCAGCCGCTTGAATCCGTATCGACTGCCGAACTGGGCCAGTGCGTAGAGGGTGGGGAACTCGTGGGCCAGGTATTCGGCGGCCTCACGGGAGCCGGTGATGACCTCGAGTATTTGCCGGTGCTCGATCTCAGCGGGGCTTAGTGATTGACGCTTGGCGCAGGCCCGCAGGCCCAGGCGGTGGGCAAGGGAGCGGTCATATGCGGCTTTTTGGCGGGTGCGGGAGATAGGTGTAGCTTCAACAGTTTCCAAAAGTCAACCTCCACAAACAAAGTTGACCACAGTGTAATAAAAACTACCCGAAATGTGGTGGTAAATGAACAAAATTACACCAGACGTTACGCCTGGTGATTATTTTGGTAACGTTCAGCGTTTAGGCCGGTTACCTCGAGGGCTTCTGGGCCCTTTCATGGGCTTGTTGGGCTCCACCGGGCCCTCTCCCACCCCGAGGGGAATATAAACGCTATCCAGGTACTCAGAGGCCTGCTCATGAGAGGCAAACCGTTCCCGAAGCTGATTCGGGTCAGTTATGGTTTTCCGCGATTTCTTTGCCTGTACCATCGCTTTTCCTGCTCCTCTGCATTATACGCCGAAACCCCAACGCTGGGAGCCTCTTGTCCAAACTGGGGGTGGTCTACGAAAACTTGGATCAGCCGCGAGCCTTGAATCATGCCGACGTATTGGTACCGGGCGTATTTTTTGCCTCGAACAACCACATACCTGACCAGCTGCCTAAAACTTTTTGAACTGCGAATAACCTGGTCTACATCGTCTATGAAAATATCCCGCCGGGTAATCTTCTCAAGAATGGCATCTTTCCAGTGAGGGGAGTATAGACTCCAGCGATCATCCGAACGCAGGTAGAGGAAGCCTTCGGCTTGCAGGCTTGCCAGCTCCGCACTCATTTCGTTTGTAGAAACCTGCAATCGCTTGGCCAGGGTGTCCAGGTCTAATGGGCCATCCAGCAAAAGCTGTTCGATGTAGTAGCGCATTCACCGCCTCAACGCTGCCAGCGCAATGGCTATCCACAGGGCAATGGCTATAGCAGCCACCGTGAGCAGCACCGTTTGCAACCACTGGTGTTCAGGAAAAATAGACAGTAACACGATAATGAAAAGCCAGAGTAAACCCAAAACGATCATGATTTTCCCTTCCTTCCGTATTGCAGCAGTGCTTCAGGGTGCTTGGCCTTGAACTCCTGCCAACGCTTCCAGACGGTCTGCCGGGAGCAGGTATGCCCTTGCTCGCGTACAATGCGCCAGGCCGCCCAGGTGCTGTAGCCAGCCAAGTACAGACTCTCAAGGATGGGGTACAGCACCACCTGGTGGCGAAGCCGGGTGCCGGGTTTGCGTCCTTTTCTGTTGCCCATAAATCCCTCGCTTGCTAAAAGGCGTTTTAATCAAGCGTTTCGTGAGGCTCGAGCTGCTCCAGTAAAGCCACCAGCCGACGAGCGTTGGATAGGGCCAACCGGTAGCCGCTGCGAATGCGGTGGCGGGTACTCGTGTGGGGCTTTAGACCAACGTACAGACGCAAGCCAATGCGTATTTGGCCAATCATGTACCAGGCTTGCTTGAGTTGTTCGCGGGTCATGCTCGCCTCCCGAGGTAGGCCACCCGCCGGACTGGGGCTAGCCGGAGCATGTCCAGCAGTCCCGACTCTTCCATCAAGTGCCGGGTGTAGGCGGCGGGGTTGTCTAATCGTCCACGCTCTCGGGCATCCATCCCTCGTCGGATTTGCTCGTACAGACGGGCAAAAATGCTTTGACCCACATCAGCCAGCCGGCGAGCTTGCCAGAGTATCCAGGCCCAGCCCCCAAATCGCCGGGGGTCATCCCCCAGGGCTACCAAGATGGCCTTGGCCGCCCGCTCCACCACCTCGCCCACCTCTTTGCGGGACGCAAACTCCACTTCAAACAGTGTTTCTACCGTGCTGGACGGGTTTTCGACATACAGATTATTCTCGGGTTGAATAGATGTGGAGGGGATAGCCCAATTAAGGAGACCTGCATCAGATCTTAACTGTCCACTTTCTTTTGTATGTCGAATCACCGTGTAGGACAGCTTTCCGTTGGCTTTGTCCTGCTCCAGGTTGCGGAAGGTGTGCTTCATGTCGCTCCAGACCAGCTTGGCTTTATGGGTGGGATCCAGACTGATGAACCAGACCGTCCCGGTGTGGCAGGTGCGGTTCCAGGCGGTGACTTTTTGTGGGCGATAGACCACTAGGCCAGCCTCAACCAGCGGGCGTAGCCAGTTCTTGATGGTGTGGCGGTGGGCCCAGAAGTCCAAGGCAACCTGCTCGAGGGGTGCATGGATGGTAACCTGCTTGGGCAACGTGGAAAGGCGTTTATGACCTACCCAGAGCAGGGCAGCCTCGAGGAGGTGCTTGTAAAGCTCATAGGGTTGTTTGCCCAGCTTGTGGATACGTCTTGCCTCGCCGGCTATCTGGTTGAGGTAGTAATGAAAATCTTTGCGGGCTTTGGGTGGATTATGCAGGTAGTCCTGTTTCAGCTGGGTATAAGAGGGGGAGGTGGGGATCATTTGCGCCCACCCCCTTTATGTGCCCCAGTGTCTACCCCCAGGGCTCTCGCTCGAGGGCCCTCAGCGGGGTTTACAGAGCCTCGTTTTTTGCGTGCTGGACGCGGTTTATTTTTTATAGCCGCAACTTCAGATGTAAAGTGAATTCCCTTGATTGGAGCATAGGCCAAGGGCGAGAGATCAACGGTCAAGCCCAACTTCCGGGCAAAGTTGAGTGCAGCATCTAGCATGTGATCGCCCGGCACACGATGAAATTGACCGTTAACAGTACCTTTCCAGGCCCGACGCTCGTTGTCGTATGCGGCGTCGGAAACACCCACAAGGCGAAGCTGGCTACGAATAAACTGCTTCGGGGTCATTGTGGGGCCTCCACGCTCAGCTCTGGCAGCGTCACGCCTAAAAGTTCGGCCAGGTCGAGTAGGGCCTCGAGGGGACTTTCGCCAGTGCCCCAGACATCGGCAAACTGGGGTGCCTTGCTGGTTGAAGTGCAAAGCCAGATGATGGAGCCTTGGTGGCGCTTGCGAATCAGGGCCAGGAATTTCACCCCTGGGTGCTGGGTGCAGTAACGCACACGTATAAGCAGTTCGCGGAAAAGCTCGTCTTGCTGGGCGTAGGGTGAGCGTTCAGTCATGACGGCCTCCCAGCAATCCCTAGCACGCGCTCCAAACCCAGGCCCTTGAGAAGACCAGTCACGTAATCCGGTGTGAGGCTATGCATGGCTAACCTCCCGCCGGCTGGCTTGAAGGGAAACCTCAAGGCGCTCGGTGAGCAGAAACAACTCGAGCACCTGCAACCGCGACCGGTACACCGCGAGCTGGGCCAACCAGATCTGGTAGGCCAGTTCGGCCTTATCCATGGCGCACCCCCTTCCAGGTGCGAAACATGGCCCTTACCCAGCGGGCAGCATCCTGAAGCATGGCGGCGCGGGCTTCAGCCAGGTCTTTGCGGGCCTGGCTAAAAGCGCCTAGACGTGCCTCAAGGGTGGTGGTGTCGGAAGTCAGGAGAGCTTCCTGCACAGCTTGCCAGCACCGGTGAACACGGTCAGCGGCCTCGAGGTAGTTCTGAGTTGTGTTGGGTTTTAGGGGTTGAACAGGTTGGGGGGTTGAGTTGCTTTCTGTGTTGCCCATATGGCGATTCGCTTTCTAGAAAGCGTCCGCCCTTTTACCTGGCCTCCTGGGTTTGCTTGGAATCTACACACCCCGGCTTTTTTGAGAAAATCATGAAAACAGTCCCAAAAGGTTTATAAGCTGTATATGAGGGCAAGCTTCACTTGCGACCACAGCCAAGTTCTAGCATGATAGGCCAAAGGATGCCTATGCACACTTCGGATGCAGCGCCAAGCGCCAATATCAAAGGTCTACTGCGCTACGTGGCCGGTTTGCTGAACCGGTGCCCTCACTGGGTTGCCTCGCTAACCCCCGACCAGAGCTATGCCCTGGCCCAGTCGCCTACCGGGGTGCGTTATCTGTTCCACGCAGAAGCCCAGGCCCCCGCCCACCCAGACGCCCTGCAAACTGTACTGACTGCCCAGCAAACCCATCGCGCCGGGGGGGTTATCCTCATTGCCCTCAACGGACAATACCGCCCGTGGTTTCGGGAGCTTGCCAGAGCCCAGGGCATACACCTGTGGACACTGGAGGAAGTGGATTATCTGATCATGGCTGCCGACCTCGAGTCCAACGCTCCTCTGGCCTACCTGGGCCTGGAGGTCAGGCCGCCCAAAACCACCCTCGTCCAGGAGCCCGTCCCGGCCCGCCAGGCCACCCAGGGTTTCTGAACGGGTGCTGGTTTGTACAGCTTGCGCTTATCAAGCAGCCTTTGAAGGGCCCAAAGCTGAAGGCAAAGTTCCCGCCAAATTGGGCACCTGGTTCTCGAGCTATCAGCCATTGAGCGGGCTTGGTATAAGCTGTGGGTATGAGCCAGAAACCAGTCCAGACCGAACACGCTCCCAAAGCCATCGGCCCTTACAGCCAAGCCATCGTGGCAGGCGGCATGGTGTTTTGCTCCGGCCAGATTCCCCTGACCCCGGCAGGCGAGCTGGTTGCGGGCGATGTGGAGGCCCAGACCCATCAGGTGATGAAGAACCTGGGGGCGGTGCTCGAGGCCGCCG
The DNA here is from genome assembly GCF_017497985.1 of Meiothermus sp. CFH 77666. Lineage (NCBI taxonomy): Bacteria > Thermotogati > Deinococcota > Deinococci > Thermales > Thermaceae > Meiothermus > Meiothermus sp. CFH 77666. The sequence continues at coordinate 9,322 of NZ_JAGDFV010000032.1, read as the reverse complement.
GTAGCTCCTATGACAAAGTGGTACAGACCACCTGCTACCTGGCCGACATGAACGATTTCCCGGTGTTCAACAAGGTTTATGCCGAGTACGTGCGCGAACCCTTCCCGGCCCGCGCCACCGTCCAGGTAGCCCGTCTGCCCCGCGATGTGAAGGTAGAGGTGGCCTGCATCGCCCTGCTGTAGCGTCCAATATGAAAATCCTCCACCCCACCGATTTTTCCCCGGCTTCGCAGAAAGCCCTGAAGCTGGCGCAGATGCTGCGCGACCTGACCGGGGGCTCGCTCACCATCCTGCATGCGGCCGAACCCCGCTACGCCAGCGCCGCCCACTTTTTCGACACCCAGACCGAAAAAATCTTTGACGAGGCCGAGCAAGCCTGGTCGGTGCTCATGGCCCGGCAGTTGGAAGCCCTGGACGCCGGGGCCCAGACCATCCTCGAGTCGCGCAAACCCATTCCGGTAATCCTCCGCCACGCCGCCGACCACGACCTGGTGGTGATGGGCACCCACGGCGAGGACAGCCTGGCCGACCGGCTGCTGGGCACCACCACCGAGCGGGTGGTGGCCCAGAGCCCCCGTCCGGTGGCAGCCGTACCTGGCGAGGCTGAAATACGGGGACTCGCCCACCTGGTGGTGGGGTATGGCCCCACCCCCGGCGCCGAGCGGGTGCTGCGGCTGGCCCACCAGATCGCCGAGGCCGGCGGCGGCAAAATTACCGTGCTACACGTGGGGGATGCCCACGAACTCGAGCCGCTCAACCAGGCCATCCGCACCTGGCCGCTGGCCCTGGAAGGCCGCCTCGAGGCCAAGGTGCTCTCAACCGGCCAGTCGCCAGCGGCTGCCCTGCTGGGCTTCGCCCACGAGCACCAGGCCGATGCCCTGTTTGTGGGGCGTAGCCGGGCCGGGGGCTTCTTTGGTTCGGTAACCCGCTGGATTCTGAACCATGCCCAGGTTCCGGTCTTTGTGCAGCCCTGAGCGCAGGTCAGGCAAGGGCCTGGCTACCGCGATTCCTTGAAGGAGTTCCGATGAAAATTGAGCAGCGCCTGGAACAGCTCGGCATCGTGCTACCCGAGGTCAAGCCCCCCATGTTCAGCTTTGTGCCCTGGGTGAAAAGCGGCCACCTGGTCTTCGTTTCGGGCCAGGTCTCGAGCCTCAAGGGCAAGCTGGGCCGCGAGGTCAGCACCGAGCAGGGCTACCACGCCGCCCGCGAGGTTGCCATTCGCCTGCTGGCGGTGCTGAAGGACGCGGTGGGCGACCTGGACAGGGTCAGCCGGGTGGTCAAGCTACTGGGCATGGTCAACTCCATGCCCGACTTCGAGGAGCAGCCCAAGGTCATCAACGGCGCCTCGGACTTGCTGCTCGAGGTGTTTGGCGAGCGGGGCAAGCACGCCCGCTCGGCGGTGGGCATGGCCCAGTTGCCCTTCAACAGCAGCGTGGAGATCGAGGGGATTTTTGAGGTCATGTAGGGCTTGAGGCCGAAAGCCCAAAGCACCTTGACCCTGATACATGAGCTGCGGTTCCCTCGAGAATTCTCCATGCACTTCGCCCAGCCGACTTACCCCTAGCATTGTAGGCGAAGCGTGCGCCCAACCCTTTCATCACCACCGTGTCAGATTCCTCATCGGTCAGGCCTGGAAATGACACCGTGACTTCTACAGCAGAGAAGCGCCTGCAAAGAATGGCCGCACGTTCTGAACCGAGGGCTTTACAGTCCCGATTCGCCAGCGCATGGCAAAAAACCCGCCGAACCGCGATACACTGACTCCATGAACCTCTACGAGCGTTTTCTAGCCCAGGACATGCGGGCTTTGGCACGGGCCATCACCCTGGTGGAGTCGGGCTATCCCGAAGGGCAGGCCCTGCTGCGGCAATTGCGCGGGCGCGGCCATGCCAGGGTGGTGGGCCTCACCGGCAGCCCTGGGGCGGGCAAAAGCACCCTTACCGACCGGCTGATTGAGGAGGCCCGCAAGCGAGACGAGCGGGTGGCGGTGCTGGCCGTAGACCCCAGCAGCCCCTTTACCGGGGGGGCCATTCTGGGCGACCGCATCCGCATGATGCGCCATCATCAGGACAAAAAAGTCTACATTCGTTCCCTGGCCAGCCGGGGGGCTCTGGGGGGGCTGGCAGGCGCTACGGTGGCCACCCTGGCCCTGCTGGAAGCCTTTGGCTTTGACCGCATCTTCGTGGAGACGGTGGGGGTGGGGCAGAGCGAAGTGGACATTGCCCGTGTGGCCGATACTACCGTGCTCGTTCTGACCCCTGCTGCGGGCGATGCTGTGCAGGCCTTCAAGGCTGGGGTGATGGAGATTGCCGATGTGTTCGTGGTCAACAAGTTCGACCTGCCGGGGGGGGAGCGCATTGTGCAGGAGCTCAAAACCACCCTCGAGCTGGCCGCCCCGCGCCCCGCAGGCTGGAAGCCGCCCGTCCTGACCGCCGTAGCCCCCAAAGCCGAAGGCGTTCCCGAGGTTTTCGAAGTGCTGGAGAAGCATTATCAGCACTTAAGCGAGCACCACCTGCTCGAGGCCGACCGGCTCGAGCGGGCCCGCTTTGAAATCGAGAGTGTGATCCAGGAGTGGGGCCGCCGCAAGACCCGCGAAGGCCACGACCTGATTGCCAGGGTAGCCCACGGCGACCTCACCCCCGAGGAAGCCGCCTTGCAACTGCTGGGGGTACGCGAGGGCCTGCGGGCTGGGTAGTTGTCATAGAGAGGCATTTCCAACCCCCTCATCCGGCGAAACCCCAGATGCAGTAAGTGACCTCTCCTCTCCTCAACTACTGGCGGGGTCTCGCCACCTTCTCCCGCAAGGGGAGAAGGAAAGGGGTTCAGGCTAGTTTCGTATTATTTGGCGAACAAAGGCCCCTATCTTCTCGGCACTCTGGCGCAGCACTGCCTCGGGCTGTACCAGCGCAAAACGCACATAGCCTACCCCGCCCGGCCCAAAGGCCCGCCCCGGCGAGAGCGCCACGCCGGTCTGGGCGACGAGCTGCTTGGCAAATTGCAGATCGTCCAGGGCCAGGCCGTCAGGCAGCCGCGCCCAGAGGTACATGCCGGCCTCGGGCAGCGCAACCGGCCAGCCCTGCTCGGCCAGCGCCGCTGCCATCGCGCTGCGCCGACGGGCCCAGGTCTGGGCATCGGCCTGCAAACGCGCCTGGGGGATGTTCAGCGCGGCCATGCCCATGCGCTGGATGCCCAGGTACTGGTTGAAGTCGATGGGGGCCTTGAGGGCTTCCAGGCTCCCGATGGCCTCGGCGTTGCCCAGGGCAAAGCCCAGCCGGAACCCGGCCAGGTGGTAGCTCTTGGAAAAGCTAAAAAGCTCCACCACCCGCTCCCGGCCCCCCGGCAGGGCCAGGGGGGAAGGGGTGGGTGCCAGGGCCTGGTCGAGGTAGGGGTTGTCGTGGATGAGCAGCAGGTCGTAGTGCTGGCAGAACTTTAGCGCCTCCGCAAAAAAATCCTCGGAGGCCAGGGCGGCGGTGGGGTTGTTGGGGTAGTTGAGCAGCACGGCCCTGGCCCGCCGGGCCACCGCCTCCGGCACCGCCCACAGGTCGGGCAGCAGGTCGGGGCCCAGGGGCATCAGGTGGGCCTCGAGGCCCGCGACTCTGGCTGCCCCGAAATAGGAGGGATAGGCCACATCGCACATCAGCAAAACGTCGCCGGGGTCGGCAATGGCCATGAGCAGGTGGGCCAGCCCCTCCTGGGAGCCCACTAGGCTCAGGGCCTCCCGCCTGGGCTCGAGCGGCACGCCGTAGCGCCGGTAGTACCACTCGGTAGCGGCCTCGAGGAAGGGCAGGGTGCCGGACTTGAGGCAGTAGCCGTAGGTGGCGGGGTCGTCTATCGCCTGTTTGAGGGCTTGCAGGGCTTCGGGCGGTGGTGGCAGGTCGGAGGCCCCAATCGAGAGGTCTACTACCTCCAGGCCCCGGGCGCGGGCCTCGGCCTTGGCGGCGTCCATCTCCAGGAAAACCCCTCCACCCTGGGGGGTGCGGCGGGAGCGAAACATACCGGGCTCTACCATACCGCAAGATGGAAACCTGTCGCTGGCGTTCGGTTTTGTGGCCGATGTTTCGCTGCGCTCCATACTGCATCGGCCAAACCGAGTAGGGTAATGACATGCAAAAATCGGTCTCTTCCCCTGCACCTTCCGCTGCACCCCTCCTGCAGTGGCTGGTGGTGCTGGCCATCCTTGCCACCATTGCGGTCAATGCGCTGGCCAACATTCTGCCCATTGCGGGTCGGCAGACGGGGGAGATTTCCGATAGCTTCCCCAGCTTCTTTACCCCAGCAGGCTATGTGTTTGCCATCTGGGGGGTGATTTACCTGGCCCTGCTGGCCTATGCGGTCTACCAGGCCTTGCCCGCCCAGCGAGACAACCCCCGGCTGGTTGCCACCCGTGGGCTGTTCGTGCTGTCCTGCGGGTTCAATGTAGCCTGGCTGTTGTGCTGGCACTACTTGCTGATTGTGCCCAGCATGGCCATGATGATCGGCCTGCTGATCACCCTGGTGCTGCTGTATGTGCGGTTGGGGGTGGGGCAGTTTGCCGCTTCGGCTGCCGAAAGCTGGCTGGCTCGAGTTCCCTTCAGCATCTACCTGGGCTGGATCACCGTGGCCACCGTTGCCAATGCCGTCACGACGCTGATCGAACTGGACTGGAATGGTTGGGGTATCTCCGGGCAGGTGTGGGCTTTGCTGCTGGTGCTGGTGGCGGCGGGTATCGGGGTGGTTTTTGCCCGGGGCCGCCGCGATGTGCCCTTCAACCTGGTGTTGCTGTGGGCTTTTGGGGGCATCTGGGTAGCCCATGCCAGCGAGCCAGTGGTGGTGTATGGGGTAGTGGCCGGGTTGCTAATGGTTTTGGCGGGGCTTGGGGTGGCCTTTTCTCGACGCTCGTAGCGGTCCAACAAAGGGGCTTTTCTCAGCCCCCCAGTTTTGGTTTGGTATATTGCACGTTTGAGTTGTCTGTTGCTCGAGGACAGCATTTCTTGCAAGCGCTGGCTCACCGCCCGTAACAACTGGGTCAGGGTTGCTAAATAAGTCAGCCGGTTCGACCACCGCCGCATGGACGGGGTGACGGTGCCCCTCGAGCAGCCCTTCACCACCCCGGCGGGCTCGAGGCTAATGTACCCCGGCGACCGCAGCCTGGGCGCGCTGGCAGGGGAGGTGGTGAACTGCCGGTGTACGGTGGTGGGGGTTATGCAAGAAAACGAAAGCGCATCTGCTTCACGCGACAGCTTTGATGTTCCTGCGCCGTCTGCCCAGCCCCGAAGCCAAACTTGGATGCCAACAGGTTCCCCTTGGCGGAACTTTCTCCGCTTACCCCGCAAAGGGCTTCTGGGGCTTGATTACGAGGTCTTTAAGCTGGTCGAGGAGGCTGCTGCCATCGCCTCGAGGGTTCACGGCCTTCAGGGATTGCCTCGGGTACCGGTGGTGCAACGGCTACTTGATGCCGATGAACTCGCCCGCTACACCCCGGATCCCAAAACGGGAGACCCGGCATACATTGGGATTGAATCGGGGAAGACCACCCTGCTGGCAATTCTCGAGGAATTTGGCCATATGATTGATCACCAGGCTTTCTACAAAAACCAATACGCAAGTTTGAAAGCCTCGATGGGCGAAGGCCCGCTAGCTCGTTGGTGGAGTGTAATCAACCAAACTACTGCAATACAAGATCTTAGGTCATTGCGGCGAGCGTTTTACACCTACGACGTCGAGGGACAGAAACCGGTGGATCGAAGTTTCGTAGCCTACCTGCTTCGCCCTGACGAAATCTTTGCTCGCAGCTACCGCCAATTTATTGCGGTTTACTCCGGGGATCGTCGGTTACTCCAAGCGGTTGGTTCACGGCAGAACAAACCGGGTTTTGAAATCGGATATACTGTGCAGTGGACAGATGATGAGTTTGAAGCAATCGCGCTCGAACTCGAGCAAGTCTTCAGGAGGCTGGGATGGCTAAGGTAACCGAAAGGAAGCGCGAAAAGCAGGCAGTCGCAGCCCGCCGCCTGAAGCGCTTCCGCAGCATGGGCATCGAGGAGACCGAGGCCCGCATTTACGCTGGCTTGGGGAGCGGTGAATACCGGAGCTCCTCCAAAGGCCCGCGCAAGTTCGAGCCACCTACGCCGGAAGAACTGGCCACATACGAAGATTGATTGTGCTATAATCTAGTTAGACATCCCCCTTGGGGAACGCCGCAAGGCACCTCGAGGGGGATTTTTCTCTGCACCGCAGCACCCAACCCAGCACACGCCGCGCCCTGCTGCAACTCCGGCAGGTGCGCCCTGGCGTGGTGGTGGTGCGGGCCAGCAACGACACAGTGGTAGACGAGTACGGAACCACTATCACGGTCGAGGCCCTCATGCGCGACTGGCTACCCGGTTTCTGGACTCACCGCACCATCAGCCTGCAACACAACCTGCCCGAGCTGCGCGGCATCCGGGGCAAGCCGTTTGTCGGACTGGCCCGCCGGGTGGACTTTACGCCGCAGCTCGATGTGCTCGACCCGGAGCCCCGGGCTTTGGAGAATACCCCACCGGCTCACCAGCACCCATCGCGCAGTTCCGGTTCATCCCCGCGTGTGTGGGGAATACGTGGAGCGGCTCACGATGACATAGGCCGTCGGCGGTTCATCCCCGCGTGTGTGGGGAATACGTTGAACCTGTACCTCAACCAGCACGGTTGGAGCGGTTCATCCCCGCGTGTGTGGGGAATACCAACTCTATCAGTCCAGCACGCCCTATTGGGTCGGTTCATCCCCGCGTGTGTGGGGAATACAATCCGCTTGAGTCGTAGCTCAAGAACGGCGTCGGTTCATCCCCGCGTGTGTGGGGAATACTGTCGCATCTGAGCGCCGTAGGAATCTCCGGCCGGTTCATCCCCGCGTGTGTGGGGAATACAACGTCAAAAAACTGGATGGGCTTTATTGCAACTGGTTCATCCCCGCGTGTGTGGGGAATACGCCGCCGGAACAGGTGGAGCTTCTGCCAGCGCTGGTTCATCCCCGCGTGTGTGGGGAATACGTGTGGGGGTGAGTCGAGCAACGCCGACTGCTCCGGTTCATCCCCGCGTGTGTGGGGAATACCAGGTCTAGGTTCTAAAATGCTTGGTGCAGTGCGGTTCATCCCCGCGTGTGTGGGGAATACGACTGGTCTTGCTGAATCAGCACGGCCAGCTCGGTTCATCCCCGCGTGTGTGGGGAATACGATGCCAACTTATAACTCAGAGATAAAGGCACCGGTTCATCCCCGCGTGTGTGGGGAATACTGGACTGATGGACGTGTACGGGTGCGAGGTTCCGGTTCATCCCCGCGTGTGTGGGGAATACCGGCGATGTCCAGCCTCTTGAGAGCGTAAGCGCGGTTCATCCCCGCGTGTGTGGGGAATACGTGCCCCATCCCACCCTGGGTAATGCCCGACGCGGTTCATCCCCGCGTGTGTGGGGAATACGGTTTATATGCCACTTTTCGACTAACTGTCCCCGGTTCATCCCCGCGTGTGTGGGGAATACGTTGTTCCAGGATGTGGGGCGGGGTATTGTGGTCGGTTCATCCCCGCGTGTGTGGGGAATACGCCTATGCCAACTTCTTTGCCAAGCGGGCCGACGGTTCATCCCCGCGTGTATGGGGAATACGCCAGCCTCTGAACCTGAACAATCGCTTGTAGCGGTTCATCCCCGCGTGTGTGGGGAATACCGAATCAGGGCATCCAGGTCATGGATGGCGGCCGGTTCATCCCCGCGTGTGTGGGGAATACAAAACTGAGACTACCCCGCCAACGGCGTCCGGCGGTTCATCCCCGCGTGTGTGGGGAATACGTGTCCTTTCCCTCTTTGCCATAACCATTCCTCCGGTTCATCCCCGCGTGTGTGGGGAATACTTGTGCTGGAGGTGTACAACACCAACCCGCATCGGTTCATCCCCGCGTGTGTGGGGAATACGCGCTGCGCTCGCCCAGGGCCTGTTCGATCTCCGGTTCATCCCCGCGTGTGTGGGGAATACCACCAGGAAATCGCCGAAGGTGTAGGGGTCGGCGGTTCATCCCCGCGTGTGTGGGGAATACGTGCTCGATATTTTCAACTACCTCGAACACGACGGTTCATCCCCGCGTGTGTGGGGAATACGTGGGCGCTTTTCCTGGCCCTGAACAGCACACTCGGTTCATCCCCGCGTGTGTGGGGAATACGCGGGAACCGGCATGGTCTCGTACTGGTAGACCGGTTCATCCCCGCGTGTGTGGGGAATACGAAATCATCGCCCGTGTCATTCCGATTGAGCGCGGTTCATCCCCGCGTGTGTGGGGAATACTCGAGCGCCTTCAGCGGGACGCGCAGGGCTGCCGGTTCATCCCCGCGTGTGTGGGGAATACGAGCCGACTCACCCCCACGCGCATAGGGGAAACGGTTCATCCCCGCGTGTGTGGGGAATACGCCTGATATTCCTCATAGGTCATGGCTATCTCCGGTTCATCCCCGCGTGTGTGGGGAATACGTGGCCCATCATCCACTGGCTGGCCCCCGAGACGGTTCATCCCCGCGTGTGTGGGGAATACTCGTTTACTACCAACCAGGTGTGCCGACATGTCGGTTCATCCCCGCGTGTGTGGGGAATACCTGTTGAAGTTGAGGCTGCTGTTTTGTTGGGCGGTTCATCCCCGCGTGTGTGGGGAATACGGAAACTAGTATCTTGCAAAATGACAGACTATCGGTTCATCCCCGCGTGTGTGGGGAATACGTGACCTCTTCATGGGTCTTGCGAGTCTCGTACGGTTCATCCCCGCGTGTGTGGGGAATACGTACGCACCCCTGGCTCGGCCACCGCAGTGCAGCGGTTCATCCCCGCGTGTGTGGGGAATACATGGTTAGTGAGTTTTTACGTGCTGGATTAGTCGGTTCATCCCCGCGTGTGTGGGGAATACGCCCTAAGCGAGCGAGGTTTTGCGCCAATTCCTCGGTTCATCCCCGCGTGTGTGGGGAATACCGCTTTCGGCGCGCTGTCCGCCACCAGGTATACGGTTCATCCCCGCGTGTGTGGGGAATACACAGTTGAAGTCCCAGGAGGTAACGATGAACTCGGTTCATCCCCGCGTGTGTGGGGAATACGCCATGGTTTGGCTGCGCAGTCCCAAAACTACGCGGTTCATCCCCGCGTGTGTGGGGAATACGTTTTCGTTGCTCAGCAAAACCAGTTTTGCGACGGTTCATCCCCGCGTGTGTCAGGCTTTTATCACAACCCTCGGATTAGCTTGAGTAGAGGATAGGGATTAGCCGAGAACTTTCTAACCGAGCGCAACACCGGCCACTTTTTGAGGTGCAAGAGGCTCAGGATTACATCTCGTAAGTA
>NZ_JAGDFV010000031.1 GCF_017497985.1 Meiothermus sp. CFH 77666 | reverse complement strand
GATCAGCAGCAGGTCTTGCCAGCGATGATGGGTTTTCAAGTACTCGCGGGAATCGGGTATCTGGGCTAGATACGGCAACGGACTGGGGATGGAGACAGCTTTCATATGTGATTATGATAAAAGCCTGATCTTTTCCGAGGGGCACAAGGAGAAATACCCCTTCCTCCAAACTCTCTAGATGAATAAGCGTGCCTTCATGACCATCCAGAACGCTCCATAGCGATTGAAGCGATAAAGGCGTATTTTGCTGGTTAACTTTGATGCTTATCTCGGCGTTCAGCACCATCAGTATTGCGTCTACTTTTTCTCGGCTAATGTCTGGTGGGATCAAGCTTTCATCCGCGTACAGATGCTGCCCATCAAAGCGAATAGCGCGAAACAACGCCTCTGCACGGCTTCGTGTGAAATTGTCTTCAATCGAACTAAGCCTAACCGAATATAGTTGATATAGGGAGACAGATTCGGGTTTGGAATCTTCTCCTTGCTGACTATTCTGGCTGGAGCAGGCACTAAAAAGGAAAATGCCGAGAACGAATGCCAATATAACGGTCGGCTTTGCAAGTTTTCTCATATTACATTCATACCCCCCCTGGGTATCGTGTCAAGCACAACTTATTGCTTTATTCTGAATTGAAAAAATATACCTCGAGATTATGTTCCCAATATTGCTGGTTTTTGTACAATCTTCCGGTGCAAAGGGTTTTTATCGAAGACATTGCTCAACACGAGGGCCAGGAAGTGCTGCTACGCGGCTGGCTCACGGCTCGCCGCTCCAAAGGCAAAATTCACTTTCTCCAACTGCGCGATGGCACCGGCTTTATGCAGGCCACCGCCTTCAAGGGCGAGCTGCCCGACGAGCAGTTCGAGCAGGCCGACCACCTGCCCCAGGAAACCGCCCTGGAAATCACCGGCCTGGTACGGGCCGATAGCCGGGCGCCGGGGGGCTATGAACTCTCGGTGCGGGGGCTCAAGGTGGTAGCCCTTCCCAGCAAGGAATACCCCATCACCCCCAAGGAGCACGGGGTGGACTTCCTGATGGATCACCGCCACCTCTACCTGCGCCACCGCCGGGCCTGGGCGGTGCTGCGGGTGCGCGACGAGCTCGAGCGGGCCATCCACGACTTCTTCCACGCGAGGGGTTTCATCCGGCTCGATGCCCCCATCCTGACCCCCAATGCCGTCGAGGGCACCACCGACTTATTCGAGGTAGACCTGTTCGATGGCGAGAAAGCCTACCTCTCCCAGTCGGGCCAGCTTTACGCCGAGGCCGGGGCTCTGGCATTCGGCAAGGTGTATACCTTTGGCCCCACCTTCCGGGCCGAGCGCTCCAAAACCCGTCGGCACCTGCTGGAGTTCTGGATGGTCGAGCCCGAGGTGGCCTTCATGACCCACGAGGAGAATATGCAGCTCCAGGAAGACCTGGTGGCCTATCTGGTGGGACGGGTGCTGGAGGAGAAAAAGCGCGAACTCGAGATGCTCGAGCGCGACACCACCGTGCTGCAAACCACCGCCCAGGGCCACTACCCCCGCCTTCACTACACCCAGGCCGTGGAGTTGGTCAACCAGATTGCCCGTGAAAAGCCCGAACTGGAACTGACGCCCATGCAGTGGGGCGACGACTTCGGTGCTCCTCACGAAGCCGCCCTTACCATTCGGTTTGACCGTCCCATCTTTGTGGAGAAGTACCCGGCGGCAGTCAAGGCGTTTTACATGCAACCCGACCCCGAAGACCCGCGTCTAGTACTCAACGCCGACATGCTGGCCCCCGAGGGCGTGGGCGAGATTATCGGGGGTTCGCAGCGCATTCACGACCCCGAGCTGCTACGCCAGAAGATTCGGGAGCATGGGCTACCCGAAGAGGTGTTCGACTGGTATATGGATTTGCGCCTATTTGGAACCGTACCGCACTCGGGCTTTGGTATCGGCCTCGAGCGCACCGTGCGCTGGATTTGCGGCATCGAGCACATCCGCGAGGCTATTCCATTCCCGCGCATGTACACCCGGATGCGGCCATAGGGCCCCGCTTGACCCTCAAGAGGCGGGCAGGGCATTCCCACAGAAACTTTGTTGTGGCTCCTAACGCACTGTGCCTCGGCTTACTGCAATGGCAGCAATCGAGTTGTGTTGTTTTCTGGCCAAAGCATAATGCTCAACGTCCACTCAGTTACTGAAAACGTCAACCTTGTAGCTGGTACTTGGGTAAATGTTTAGTCGGGTGCGTCCCAAAATCAACCAATGAACCTAGACGGTCAATCCCCCTTGGGGTGCTGCACAAAGCTCTATCCAAGCCCCCGTAGGGGTACTCGGTCTGCGCCGGAAGGTCAGTGCCGCTATGGTGATCGGCATCCAGAGGGGTTTCACGGCGAGTTGGGGTTGTTGAGGCTGGTTGAAACAGGGACACACCCTGTTTAGTCAGTCCGTTTGAATCTGTGCCCTGTGACGAATATAGTGCTTAATCATGTATTCAGCACGCTGGATTGCAGTATGGATGCTTGCATTGGGTCTGGCCTATGCCCAGGATTGCACCCCCAAAGCATTGGCTTCCGAGCAGCCGCCCCCGGCCTTCTTTCGCTATAGCTTTTTAGTGGATACGTCGGCCTCGATGGTGGGGCGTGGGAATGGTCGAGCAGTCATATTTCCCCAGCTCCAGGAAAAGCTGCTGGACTTCGTCAGGGCTGTTCGGGGCAGGGCCGAAGTGTGGATCACGCCCTTCAATCAAGGAGCAACGCCAACCGCCCGTTTTCGCTTGCCGGAGGAACGTCAGGGCCTGGAAAGCTACATCAGTGGCCTCGAGGCCAACGGGGCCAACACCTGGCTCTACCGCAGCCTTCAAGACATCTTCATCGAACTTCCCGCAGACCCAACCGTAGGGAATGTGGTTTATGTGCTTACCGACGGCATTGACAATGATCGCCAGCGACCCAGCCTGAACCAGGTGTTGCAAGCATACGCATCCAAGCGCGGCCCTCACGACTTCCTCTACTACGTGGGCCTGGGCCAGGCCGTGCCAGAGGATATTCAGGCGGCGTTCGCCAGCTTTCCTCTGGCCTGCGCTATCAGTGCAGCGGTGGGGGTCGTACCGACTTTTGCCCATGCCAGGGTATCGCCCGGTCAGGTAGATCTGGGCAACTTCAAGCTCGAGCCCAGCGCTCGTCGGGTGGAGCTGGAAGTACGTTTTCTGGGGCCGAGTGTTCCCCTGACGCTTTTCTATCAGGACGAAGCCAGAGGCCGCCTGGAGATCGAACCCACAACCCTGGTATTGGAGCAAACACCGCTCAGCTTTCGTCTGAGTCAGACAAGTTCCTTGCCCGATGGCAATTACGGGGGGTATCTGGTGCTATCCGGCCCGCCCGGAACCGTGGTCACCCCGGCGGCAATTCCAGTCCGGTTCACCTTTAATCCGGGGGCCCTGTACCGCCTGGTCTTGCTGGAAGGTAGCAACGGGGCGCTAAACCCAGGTCGCAAGGGCATCTTCAAGTACCGCCTGGAAGGCAACGAATGGGCTATCGAGCCCATCACGGTAGACCTCGAGAACCTTCCACAAGGGCTACAGGTTCGCTTCAATGGAAAAGCGGGGCCGGTTCGCCTGAGACCGGGACAATCGGTAGCAATCGAGCTGCTCAATCAGGGTATCGGCGACGGCAGGGGCCTCGAGCAGGTGGATTGGAACATCGGAACCCCGAGAGGAGCAAGGCTCGCGTTGCCCAGACCCCCCCTACTAGGCCCAAGCACCCAGGGGAGGTGGCTCGGGTGGCTGCTGGCCGCCCTTCTCCCACTGGCCCTGGGGGGTGGATGGCTCTGGCAGAGGCAAAGACCCCGACGTAGGCAACGCATTCCAACCTCCACTACGGAGTTTCCATCGCCCTATGCGTCCTTGCTGACCCCTGTAGATGGGCCAAGGCAGCTCGAGCTCAAAGAAGGCCAGCTGGTAGACCTGGGTTTGTTGTGGGCCAATCCACTGCTACGGGGGCTGCTCCTGATGGGCAGCAGTACCGGGGCGCAGGTTGAGGAACTTCCCGAAGGCGTAACGCTGCTGACCCAGGAGTCCCTCGAGGTAGGTGCTATCCTGCCTTTTAACCGAGCTGCACGACTCTACAGCGAGGAAGGGCTGATTGGGAGTTTCGAGGTGATCAATCCAAGACAAGCTACCCTGATCCGTTGGGGCAAGGCCACCTTTGCCTCGAGCAGCAGCCGCCCGGTCAGCTTTGACCTGGGGGGCCTGGACGTGATTGATTTGGGCAAGAAACTCAATCTCCCGGTCTTGCTGGGAATGGGCTTGATGCTTTCCAAAGGGGGGCTGCGGCTTTTACAACTGCCCCAGGGCATTCGAGCCCGAACCAGCGAAGGCCTGCTCGAACCAGGTAACCGAATCCTCTTCGAGCAGCCTGTTCAGCTCGAGGATGCCGTAGCAAAGCCTCTCGGGGAAATCACCTTTTCGGCCCTCGAGGGGGTTCCTGTACCGTTGGTGTGCGTGCGCTACCTGGGTGGGCGTCCCGAACAACGTAGACGAATGCTACTACTGGTCGAAACAACCGACTTGGGTCTGGCCACGGGCGAGACCATCCTCGAGCGCTTGCGATTCGCCCCCTTACCGGAAGGAGCGCAGCTCGAGCACAGCCCCGGCAATTTGCGCCTGGCAACCTTTACTGCCGACGTTAAGCCTGGTGATATCGTTGCGCTGGGGCAATCCGTTTTCCTCTACGACCTCAGCAGCAAGGCCAGTCTTGGGGTGATTGATGTGTTAGAACCCTAACCGACTTGTTTTTTGTAGAGCGATATTCAGCCACCTTTCTTATCAAGCCTCCGCCTCAACGCGGTTGCGCCCCGAAGCCTTGGCACGGTACATGGCGGCATCTGCCCGGCGAACCACCGTATCGCTGCTATCGCCCTCGCGGTATGTCGCCAGGCCTATGCTGGCACTGACCTCAAGCTGTCCTACCAACTTGGTGCTGGCCAGCGACCCGGCGATGCGTTTGGCGAGCTCTTGGGCCTGGTGCATATCGGTCTTGGGAGCCAAAACCATAAACTCCTCGCCACCCCAACGAGCCAGGCTCTGTTCTTGGCGCAAAACCCCCTGCAAAAGCGATGCAACCTCACGCAAGACCTGGTCGCCTACTGAGTGTCCATACAAATCGTTGATACGCTTGAAGTGATCCAGGTCAATCAATAGCACCACGAAACCCGTTTTCTCAGTCCTGGCAACCTCACAGCTTTTTTCCAGCAAATCCTGCATGAGCCGCCGATTGGCAATCCTGGTAAGAGGATCGGTATGGGCAATCTGGTGCATATCCACATACTGCTCACGGTAGCGGGCATAAATGGCCTGCGTGTACAAAAAAGCCAGGCTGGCCAGGTAAAACTGAACCACAGTGTTGAGCGCCCGCTGGTCTACTTGCGGGGTAACGTAAAAACCCAGTAGGCCAATCAACACGGTCAGCAAGTAAAAAAATACTGAAAAACGCAGGGCTGTCCAGGCTGGCAAAAACACAAAAGCCACCGGGAAAACCACCGGAAACCAAAGGGCTGTGGCGCTTAGACCTTCGGTATAAAGCCTGCCCGCAAAGGTGAAATCCGAAAACGAAACCAACTGGTAAATGCAGATAATCCCCAGCAAAGACAACTTGACGGTGGTGATGGAGACACGCCGCAGGCTCAACAAAACCGCCAGCAGCGAAAGGCTCACGCTCATTGCCGGCAAGAACACGAAGTCTACCCAGGTCTCTCCGCTAGACATGAGCCGCCCAATCAGCGCAGCGGCCGCCCCCAGAATCAGAAGAGGGATATAGTAACCCCGCATCTGGGTTTCTTGTCGCTCGTGATCGGAAATCCATCGAAACATGAACGGTTTATTGTACGGCGGGAGGGTGGTAGACGCGGTGCATTTACCCTACCTCCACAACCCTTGTGCCAGATTCAAGATGCTACCGGCTTCACAAATATCAAAGCCTGTGGTGCTTTTGGGCGGGTGTTCCCTCTTGCGATGCAGGCATCGGATCATCTCGGGGGATAAGCAGCCCGCAGGCAGTGCTGAGCGGATTGTCCACCGCCCCTGCCAGGTTCAGACCGTTGGAATCTGGCTCTGACTGCTGTTCGCTGGACGCTGGGCTCTTTTGAAAATCAGGGCATCGCCCACCCGCCCCTCGAGCACCCCCACCGCAGGAGAAGCGGCAATCTGGGCGCAAAAAGGCACATCGGCTTCCAGCCCTACCTGCCGCAGGGCCTGGGCTGCGCCGGACAGGTGCAGCGGCTCCAGCGGATCGGGATAGGCGCGACGGGTCGTGAGGGCTGTGAGCGCGCCATCCTCGAGTTCATACGATCCCATGATCTGCAAAAACTCAGCCAGCACCCCCGCTGTATACACGTCATCCAGGCCAATCCGGCCCTCCTTACCCGCGCAGAGAATCGCCACTTCTTCTGTGGCAAGCTGGTGGGCCAGACGAGCTGCGGCGTGGGCATTGTAGAGCGAGGCCAGCAAGACATGCTTGGCGCTGCGGGCCGCCAGGTGCGCGGTACGGGTGCCATTGGTCGTACTCAGCACCACCACTTTGCCCCCCACCGGCGCCTCCTTGGCCTCCCTGGGCGAGTTGCCGTAATCAAAGCCCGCAGGCTTGAGGCCCCCTTCCTCGCCCGCCAGAACCACATCCGCATCCCGAAAGGCCCGGGCGCTCTCCAGGCTCGCTGTCAGGTACAAGCTATCAGCGCCCGCTTCTAAATAAGCCGTGGCGGTAGTAGTGGCCCGGATTACGTCCACCACTAGTACCACATCCTGATAGGTCAGATTGTCCTGGGGAACCAGATCAGCCCGCAAGCGCATATATCTCCCTTAGGGCAGCATTCTCCAGATCATCACCCTTAGGCACCCCCGAACCCACGCCAAGAGCTAAGTACCTCCCGCCTATGTTTTGGATAATGGCATGATCGAAAATCATTCGGGTATTGCGCTCGGAGCATGATTTTCTAGCGTGGCCTGGATTCATCTCTAAACCTTATGCGGGCACAGCTAAACACCTGCTCACCCAAGCGGGTAAAGTCGGCAGCACGAATCGAGAGGGCTATCTGAGGCATAGATGAGGACGAAGTGAATCATAAAGGATAAACCGGCATTGATGCAAAGAGTCTCTCTTGAGATTGTTTTTTGTCAAACCATAACAGCAGGCTGACGTATTTACCGTGGTTTTGGTTCGTAGTTCTGCACAGGGTATTTGCCCCAGGAGGTGCACAGCCTAGCTCAAACGCCATACACGTATCGATGGCTAGAGCGTATGGCAACCGCTGGCTTTTGGCCTGCGACTTGAGACCCGAGACATAGGACAGTAGTTACCGTAAGCCGAACAACACTTCTTCCAGACCCGCCGGATCCAGGATTTCCACATACCCCGAACCCACCTTCACCAGTTCTTCTTCGCGCAGGGCATGCAACACACGCGTCACGGTCTCACGGCTGGTTCCGGAGAGCTGGGCCAGTTCCTGGTGGGTCAGCTTCATCTTGACCCCATCGCCGTAGCGTTGCTTGCGCAGTTTGGTCAGAGCGTAAGCCACCCGGCCACGGGCTTCTTCAAAGGACAGCACCTCGAGCTCGAGGTCGGCCTCGCGCAAGCGGCGAGCCAGGATTGTGGCCAGGTTGTGCAGGATTTCCGGCCACTTGCGCACCAGGCTCCAGTAGGCATCCTGGTACAAGACCAACAGTATCGAATCTAGGGTGGTCTCGGCAGAAGCGCTGCGGGGTTGATCGTCCAGCAGGCTCATCTCGCCGAACACTTCGCCGGGGCCCAGGTAAGCGAACATGCGTTCACGGCCATCCAGGTAGGTTCGGTAAATGCGCACCTGGCCGCTCTGGACTATGTACAGGGCCGCCCCCATATCGCCCGCCTCGAAAATTTGTTTGCCTGCAGGGTAATTACGGGTCACAAAGGCTTCGCGGGCCACCTCGAGCGCCTGGGGCGGCACCCCCTGGAAGAGCGGGGTCTTTGCAAGCACCTGTGTGTCGGCCAACATCAAGTACACTCTACAAGGGTGCGTAACGGTTTGCCAATAGCAGGTAACAGTCCGGTCTTGGAGGTGCTGCATCTGGGTTTTGGCTATGGCGAGGTCGAGCTGTTCCAAAACCTTGGTTTTGCCTTGCATGAGGGCGAGATCCGGGTCGTCCTGGGGCCGTCGGGCAGTGGCAAAACCACCCTGCTGCACCTTCTGGCGGGTTTGTTGGCCCTTCAGTCGGGGGATGTGCGATGGCACGGTGAGAGCATCCGTGGCCTGAGCGAAGAAGTGCTGGCGCAGCGACGGCTGCACTTTACCGGCCTGATCTTTCAGCATCACTACCTGCAAGCTGAGCTAACCGCGCTGGAAAACATTCTGGTTCCAGGGTATCTGGCCGGTAAGGTAGACCCTGCCTGGGGACTGGAGTTGCTGAATCGGGTAGGGCTGCTAGACCGGGCCCATTTACTCCCCAAGGCCCTCTCGGGAGGTGAGCGACAGCGGGTTGCTGTGGCCAGAGCACTTTATAACCGCCCCAAGCTTTTGCTGGCCGACGAGCCCACCGGTAGCCTGGATCGGCGCAATGCGGAAAAAGTGTGGGAGCTCATGCTCGGCCTGGCCCAGAACCTGGGCGTAGCCGTGATCGTGGCTACCCACGACGAACATCTGGCGCAGGGCTTGTCCGAGTTGCGGCTAGGCTAGAGCGCTCGCAACCCAAGCACCCGCAGCCCGGACCCGGCCCACGCTTGGGTGCGTAATTCTGGGCCGGACGCATCCACATTTTCATGGGCGGCCACGTCTGTGAAGAGTGCGATAGCTGAGGGAAGAGCCCCGGCCCAGGCGAGGGATGTCCCGGTTTTGGATCGTTACCTAGTTTGTAGGTTCTCGGGGAACAGCCTGGTAGGGGTGCGGCTCACGATGTTGTCTAGCACCTTTTGCAAAGCGGCATTCTTGACTGTTTGTTCCAGTCCGCCCTTGACCTGATCAAAGGACTGGAAACCCGCTGCTTCCACCTTGCTAAGCAAGATTACATGGTAACCAAACTCGGTTTTGACCGGAGTCCTAGAGGTTTCACCTGGCTTCAAGGCAGTCATGGCCAGCTCAAAGGGTGCTACAAAGGTGCCCTTGGGCTCGCAACCCAGTTCGCCTCCTTCATTCTTGCTGCCGGGGTCTTGCGAAAGTTCCTGGGCCAGGTCGGCAAACTTTTCGCCTTTGCCCAGCCGAGCGATCACCTGATTGGCTTCCTGCGCGGTGTTGACCAGGATGTGCGAGGAGCAGTAGCGCACCGGCACCGCGAACTGGGGCTTGGAGACCAGGTACAGCATCCGCAAGGCGGCTTCACTGGTCTGTAAGCGCTTGATCAGGTTTTCGAGATAGGCATTGTAGGTCAGGGCCTCGTATACCAGCTTGCGATAGGCCTCGAGGCTGGGGATGCCGGCCTCCTCGAGGGCCTCGTTGAGCTGCTCTTCATTTTCGAACTGGGCTTTTACTTCCTCGATGGCCTCATCCACCGCGGAATCTTTGGCCGCGAAGCCGGCGTTTTCGGCAACCAAAATAATGGCCTGATCGCGCGCCATCCGCTCCAGATACTGCGGCTTAAACGGGGCAAAGGCTTCTTCGGCCTCGGGGCTGTAGGCTTGACCACGTTGCTGCAAAACATCGCGTACAAACAAGCGAAACTGCAGGTCAAACTGGCTTTTTGTGATTGAGGACTTACCCACCGTCGCCACCACCGGGTCGGCCTGGGCCACCGCCAGTGAAGGCAGTGCGAGTAGCAATAGAGTCAACATGTGTCTTAACTTCATTTCTCCACCTCTGCAACAGCCCATCACCAACCCAAAGCCCGAAGCTTCGATCGGTTCCAGAACTGCTTGTCCTGCTAATCTAACACGATCCGGGTTGAATAAACCTCTCCTGCTCCCAAATGGCCGTACGGACGATAGAATCGAGAGGTGAGTCGGTGCGTTAATGAAACAGGATGGGCTCGAGTGGAAACACCGCGCTCGAGTTGGTGCGATCTGCTCGCCTGTAGCCTCAAGTCCTTATGCGGTGCTGGCCATGGGGTCGGTCTATGAGCAAAATTGCCGTGATAGGAGGTGGTCTTGCCGGATTGGTTGCTGCATATGAAGCCATGAAAGCCGGGCTCGAGGTCAGCCTCCTCGAGGCCACCCAGCACTTCGGAGGCCATACCCGAACTGCAAAACTGGATGCGATTTCGCTCGAGCTAGGCGAGGAGTTCTTCGACGACACCCCAGGAGCGCTGCTCAATCTCAGCGGCGAGTTGGGCCTGGGGTTCCAACCCCTGCCCAACCTGCGGCGGGTAGTTCGACGAGGCGGACAGGACTGGGTTTTGCCCGCCGGTTTGAACCTGGCTTCGGGTTTTGGATTGCACCAAATGGCCCAGATGCCCTTTGGCCGGGGCGTCAGGTGGCGGCTTGGCATCGAGCGCTTCGCAGCACCGGCTTCGGTCAAGGACGAGCTACTAGGTGCCTTTTTCCGCCGCAGGCTGGGCCCCGAGGTCTGGGAGGTGCTGGAGCCTTACCTGAGCGCCACGCTGGGCGGCCCCGCCGAGGAAGTATCGGCCCTTACTACCTTTGCGCGTCTGGTTGGGCTCGAGCGCCAGGGCGGCTTGCTGGCTGGCAGCCGCAAGCTCACCACCGAGGGCCGGTGGCATCTGGCAGGGGGCATGGGCAGCCTGATCGAAGCCTTGAGCAACCACCTGTTACCAAAGGCCGGATTGTTGCCTCATCACCCTGTCTGGGCCATCACCCGCGATTCGAAGGGGTGGCAACTGCATGTGCGCGGTGGCCAGCTCGAAGCCGAGGCCGTCATCATGGCCCTCCCGGCCCCGCAGGCGGCCAGGGTTTTTCGCCCCTCGGCCCCCCAGATAACCACCCTCCTCAACCATTTTCCCCACCAGCACAGCGCCAAGGTCTATCTGCTTTACCGTCAAAACGAACTGGCCGTTGGGCCCAGCGAGTTCTTTTTTGCACGAGGGGAGGGCTATACCAGCAGCGCCCTCAAGCTAACCCACCCGAACCCGGAGCTGACGCTGGCTCGAGTGCAGTTTGCCGGGGAAACCGCCCGATCCGCCGACAGCGTGCTTTCCCGCTTGGCCGAACAAGACCTTGCGAAATATCTGCAAGCGAAGGCCCGTCCGCTGGCGGCCTGGGTCTTCCGCCAGCCTTCCTCGAGGCCCCACTTCACCCAGGGCCAGGCCCGCCGGGTAGCCGACCTCGAGCGGGAGTTGCTACACGCCCCTGGTCTTTTCCTCACCGGCAGCTACCTGGCCGGCCCCGGCCTGGCTAACCTAGTAGAGCATTCTCGCCAAATCACCCAGCGTGCCCTCAACTTCCTGGCTCTGGCGAGAGCTTGAGTGTTTCCTGGATGCTTGACACTGAATCTCGCATCTGCCGCATCCGCAAACTGTACCTGTGACCAGGAAGCTCACCAAACCGTGCTGGTGGGTATTCAGCCTCCATAGTGCCCAACTTGTCCACTGTGCCTGGTCTACGGCGCTCTTCACTGACCTGACCGCCCGCGGAAACCAGAACGCGTCTGCGCCCAGAAGCAAGTTGCGCGCCCAAGCTTGGGCCGGGCAACGGGTGCTTGGGGTTTCGAGTTGCCCGCCGGCTACTGTTCTGTTCGGGACAGGGCTTTTCTGTAAGCGGGTGGCTTGAAGAGCGCTCTAACACAAAACCCCCAGACCGCAGTCCGGGGGTTTGTAGCATTCAACCTTACTTGAGCTCGACCTTGGCGCCGGCGTCCTCGAGCTGCTTCTTGATCTTCTCGGCTTCCTCTTTGGAGACGCCTTCCTTGACGTTGCCGCCTTGCTCAGCCAGATCTTTGGCTTCCTTCAGGCCCAGGCCGGTAATGGCGCGGAGTTCCTTAATGACGTTGAGCTTCTGGGCGCCTGCATCCTTCAGCACCACATCGAACTCGGTCTTCTCTTCGGCGGCGGGAGCAGCAGCAGCCGCCGCACCCGGCATGGCCACGGCCACCGGAGCAGCAGCGGTCACGCCCCACTCTTCCTTGAGTTCGTCAATGAGTTGCTTGAGTTCGAGCACCGTAGCACCGGAAAGTTGAGCCTTGATTGCAGCAATATCGAGAGCCATTTTTTCCTCCTGTTGGGCCTACGCGGCCTCCAGTTTTTGAACTTGGGCATCCAAGATGCCGACGAATTCCTGCGCCTTCGCTCCCAGCACACCCACGAAATTGGACATCGTGGCGGACAGCACGCCGACCAGTTCGGCTTGCAGTTCCTTCTGGCTGGGAAGGTCGGCCAGGGCCTCTACCTGTGAGCCCGTAAGGGGCTGCCCCGAGAGCACACCCGACTTAAGGGCGGGAATGCCTTTATCGTTCGTCTTGGCGAACTCTTTGAGGGCCTTGGCGGCAGCAGCGGGGTCTTTGAAGACCACCACCGCCGAGGGGCCGGTCAAGCCTTCGATGGCCGGCAACCCAAGGTCGCTCATGGCCTTGCGGATCAGGGTATTTTTGGTAACGATAATCTCGCCACCCTTTTCCCGCACCGCCTTGCGGAGCTTCCCGGTGGGGCCCGCCTCGAGCCCTTGGTAGTTCACCACGAAGAACGAGCCTTCCGCGCCCTTGAGGGTAGCGGTGAGCGCCTCGAGGTTTTCGATGTTGCGCTTGCTGGGCAAAGTTCCTCCTGGCTGGGGCATTCGCTGTAGAACCAGGCCGCATCTGGGCCATTGAGCCTCTACAACCCGCCCTTGCTTAGGTTTTGGGACTAGGGATTTCCCAACGGTTGTATGCGAAAAACGCTTCCCTACTAGCGCCTCGGCGACATTATTAAGGCTGAGCCCGTCGCTGTCTTTGGCTGCCCCTGGGATCGTAAACATGCCCCAGAAGGACACCAAGGGTGAAGTATACAAAACCACTCGGTTCCTGACAAGCCCATGAGCAGCGGTCAGGGCCAGGGTTTTATGCCAGGTTCGGTTGGTTCGTCGTCATTCGACGACCCACAAACCCAACCAAAAGAACCCATTCAACCCCGAATGTATGCTCAGGTGATGGACAGCTGTGGTATGTCAACTGTCTATTTGAAGCCGGTATCACCGCTCAAATCCCGTAAATGACATACTGTGTGGTAGCAGTCTGCTCTTGCCATGACCCGCTACCGCATCCGCACCCGCCCCACCCAGCCCTTTGCGGGCGAGCGCACTCAGGCCATACCAGGGCGGGGGCTGGAGTTCTACGAGCTACGCGGCTACGCCCAGGGAGACGAGCCCCGCTTTATTGATTGGCGAGCCTATGCCCGCACGGGTCGGCTCTATACCCGCATTTTCCAGGCCGAAGCACCGGCCCGCTTCACCTTTTTCCTGGACGGCTCGCCCAGTATGAAGCTGTTGGGAAAGCAGGCTTATGCCGAGCGGGTATTGCGTGCGCTAGCCGACTGCGCCAGATCGGAAGGGGCTTTTTTGTGGGGCGGTGGCCGCTACCGGGGGCGGCTCGAGGGGGTGGCCGAGGGGCCTTCGGTGCTGATGAACTTCCCCCGGCCCAGAGGCGTCACCGTCCTACTGACCGACGGTCTGGACGAGCTGGACTGGTCGCGTCTTTTACAAAAACTGCGCCACGTGGTTCTGGTGCAGGTCATGGCCCCCGAGGAACTCGCACCCGGCTTTGTGGAAGCCCTGCTGCACGATGTCGAGGTCGGGAGCCGGATGGAGGTGGGCGAGGTCGAAATACAAAGCTACCAGGAAGCTCTGGAAAAGCATCTGCTGCGCCTGCGAACCACCGCCCGCAGGTTGGGCAGCTATGCCCTGTTGCGGGTGGGCGAACCGATTGTGCCTGCCCTGCTACGGCAGGGGGTATTGGAAGAGCGTTAGCATCTGACTACACCTGGTAGGTCAAAGCTGCGCCATATGGCACAATGTAACTCTTCACCGTTTGGCATTAGACCACAAAGGTTTCGGGTGGCAGGGCATACCCCAGCGCTTCAAACAGGGCGGCCAGGTGAAACTTCTGGAACTCCTCAGGGGGAACATACTCACCTATCAGGCGCAGAGCCTCCGAGGGCAGCGGCTTTAGCGCGATTACGCTGTGGTAGGGCTGAAGCAAGGCTAGCGGCAGATTTCCACCCGCATACAGGATTAGATCGGCCTGGCGGGCCACCACCGTGGCCTGCACTTCAGCCGCCGCCACCACCCCCCGCTGAGGGACAGGTAATAGTTCTAAAAAGCCTTCGCCCTCGGGAAAGCTCCGGCTCAGTACCGAAACCTTGGTGAGACCGCGCAGGCCCTGGGCCAGTTCGGAGCGGATGGGGCCCAGCCAGAGCGCCTTATCGCCGAAGGCATAGCGGCGAATCAGGTTGGCCAGGGCGATGGGCTCCAGGTAAAACCCACGGTTTCCGGTCACTTCGGGTAGTACCAGATCTACCCGGCGGGCCTGGAGGGCCTCGGGCTCGAGGTGCTGCACCACATCCAGGGCCAGCGCCTGTAGTCCGGGGTCTTCCAGAACCGCGCCCCGGAAACTCAGGGGCTGGAGGGCCGTGAGGGCGGCCTCGAGGCCCATTCCAGGCTGAGCAGCATAGACAAATAGCGGCAAATTATGGTGCAGCGAAGCCGTCAAGAGCGGCTGATACCACCGGCTCTGACCCTGATGTAAAACGGCCAGGGGGCGGGTCGCGGCGTAGTCGCGGGAATGCATCCCCCCTAATCTACTATGCTCGAATGTAATAAGGCGTCTCTCGCTATCGGCTATGGTCTATCCGCTATCGACCTGTTTCAAAACCCTTCCACAATAAAGCCCACCGTAAAGCGCTGAAAGCTCTCCGAGCCGATGATCTGGCTAATCTCGAGGTACGGGCGATAACCCCGGTCAGGAAACTGGATGCCTGCCGAGAAAATGGCATAAAAACGCTCACCAAAGCGTACCCGCAGCTCGTTTTGGGCGGTATAGCCGGTGATGCCCACCGCCAGGCCTCCGGCCAGATAGGGCCGTACCAGCAAGAAGAACGGCAGGGGGTACACCACCTCACCGCTCAGGAAAAGCCCACCTGGAGAACCAAACACCAGTTGGGAACGGAAATCAATGGGAAAGCCATCCAGGTATAACCCCAGATGCCCCATGAAATTGCCACTGGGGCCGTTGCGTACCGAAAAGCCAATGTCGGCCCCACCGGCAAAAGCCATACCGAACAACAAAGCAAATACAGCACTCAAACGCCCCGCTTGCCTTTTCATATCCTCACCCTACTCGGCAACGTGCGGTTCAAACGAGGGAAAACTAAAGCGCTACTTAGACAGGCTTCATCCATCAAGCCTTTCCAGTCCGGCAAATTTCACCGCCAGCTTTTTCAGGCCCAGGCCGGGGAACATTACCGTAACCTCGCCGCCCATCGCGGCCACCACCGTACCGCTTCCAAACTTGGGGTGCCTGACCTTTTCGCCCCCTTTAAACTCGGAGAGCTGGGTTTTGGGCTTAGGTTCGGGGCGGCTATTGGACAGTACCGGCACGGCACTGTCGCCAAAAGCCCCCACCTCCTTGAGCAAATCCGGCGGAATATCGTCCAGGAAGCGGCTCGGGCGGGTGAACTCGCGCTTGCCATAGGTTTCGCGTTCCTCGGCGTAGGACAGATAGAGCCGATCCTGTGCCCGGGTGATACCCACATAAAAGAGGCGCCGCTCTTCTTCCAGGTCTTCCAGGCGGTTCAGGCTGTTGCGGTGGGGGAGCAGGTTTTCCTCCAGACCCACCAGGAACACCGTGGGGAACTCGAGGCCCTTGGCGTTGTGCAGGGTCATCAGGGTGACGGCCTCCTCTGGTGCTTCACCCTGGGGTTCTTCGGCTTTGGCGGTCAGGGCTACGGCGTCCAGGAAGTCGGAAAGGGTACCGCCCTCTTCCTCTTCCCAGTCGCGGGCCGCCCGCAGCAGCTCTTCCACGTTTTGCAGGCGGTCTTCGCCGTCCTGCTCCTGCTTCAGGGCATCGCGGAAGCCGGTCTCGTCCAGCACCCGCTCAAAGAAGGCTGCCGGGCCTGTCTCGAAAGCAGCTTCCATCAGTTCGTCGAGCAGCCTCACAAATGCCTGTACCTGCTGGGGTCGGCTAATCACCTGCTCGGCGGCCCGGAAGGCTTCAAAGACGGTGGTGCCCGTTTTCTGAGCGTGCTCGAGCAGCCGGGATACCGTAGTCGCCCCGATGCCCCGAGGCGGCGTATTGACAATGCGGCGCAGGTTGATGGAGTCGGCAGGGTTGATGGCGACCCGCCCATAGGCCAGCAGATCCTTGACCTCCCGCCGCTCAAAAAAGCCCACCGCGCCCACCAGCCGAACGGGAATCTGGGCCCGGCGCAGGTGTTCTTCCAGCAGGCGCGACTGGGCATTGGTGCGGTAAAGCACGGCAATATTCTGGTAGTCCCGCAGTCTGGCAATTTCCCGCGCCACAAAAGCAGCTTCTTCGCGGGCGTTGGGAGCCCGGTATAGACGAACAGGCTCACCCCCTTCTTTGGTTGCCCGCAAGACTTTTTCCAGCCTGAGTGCATTTTTCTCGATGACAGCGTTAGCGACTTGCAGAATGGCTCGGCTCGAGCGGTAGTTTTCTTCCAGGCGAATCACCCGTGCGCCGGGGTAGTCCTTGCTGAAGTCGAGGATGTTGTTGATGTCGGCGTTCCGAAAACCATAAATGCTCTGGTCGGGGTCGCCCACCACCATCAGGTTGGGCTTTTCACCGGCCAGCAAGCGGGTTAGCTCATACTGCACGGGGTTGGTGTCCTGGTACTCGTCCACATGAATAAACCGGGCCCGCTGGCGCACCTTATGGAGAATTTCCGGGTGCTGCTCAAATAGCTCGATGGTCAGAAGCAGGAGGTCGTTGAAATCCACCGCACCCTGCATCCGCAGCCCGCTCTGGTATTTGCGATAGACTTCGGCGGCTACCTCTTTGGGCACCCCCCCGATAAAGTCGGGGGCCTCGCGCATAAACTCCACCAGCCCATCGCCCCGGTTCTTGATGCGGTCTATCATGGCCCGGAAAGGGCCCGGCTTGGCCTCGACCTCGAGTTCCTTCAAAATCTCCTTCAGAAGCGTGTTCTGGTCATCGTCGTCGTAGATCACAAACCCCGGCCTGAGCCCCACATACTCGCCGTAGGCGCGCAGGATTCGCACCGAGGCCGAGTGAAAGGTGGAAACCCACAGGTCTTTGGCCGCGGGCCCTACCATCTTTTCCAGCCGCTCTTTCATCTCGCCGGCGGCCTTGTTGGTGAAGGTCACGGCCAGTATTTCCGCCGGATACACCCGCCGCTCGCGCAGCAGATAGGCGATCCGGTGTACCACCGTGCGGGTCTTGCCAGAACCAGCCCCGGCCACCACCAGCGCCGGGCCTTCAAAATGCCGGACGGCCTCCTGCTGGGAGGGATTGAGGGAAGAAAGGAGGTCGGACATAAAGCCCTAGAAGTCTATCACCATGCCGGTGATGGGGGGTGAGCGGGATAGCAATGCCCCTTACAGCTTCGGATGCCCATCCGCACGCCCAGCACCCGACAGATCTGCTCCGACTCGAGTTCTCCATCCCCCTGTGCCCTCTTCCCTGCCCCCTGTATAGTGTTGCAGGTATGGATATGGCAGATGAAATGGCCAGTAATCAGTCCAGCTCAAGCATAAAGTTTGGCACCGACGGCTGGCGGGCCATTATTGGCGACCAATTCACCTTCGACAATGTGGCCCGTGTAGCCCAGGCCTATGCTCAATATTTGCTCGAGCAGCAGGGCAAGAAAGTAGTGGTCGGCTACGACACCCGCTTCATGGCAGGCAAGTTTGCCCAGCGAGCCGCCTCGGTGCTGGCGGCTAATGGCCTGGAAGTACACCTTTCTAAGTCTTATGTCCCCACTCCGGTACTGTCTTTTGCCGTTAAGCACCTGCAAGCCGATGGCGGCGTGATGATTACCGCAAGCCACAACCCCGCCGAGTACCTGGGCTTCAAAATAAAAGGCAACTACGCCGGATCGGCCACACCCGCCCTGTTAGCCGAGGTGGAAAAACACCTGGGCGCAGAACCCAAGTACTCGAGTGCAAACATACAAAGCTTCGATGTACGCAAACCCTACTACGACTTCCTGGCCAGCCAGTTGGATCTGGAAGCCCTGCGGGCCTACGAGGGGGTCATGTACCACGACAGCCTGGGCGGGGCGGGCGCGGGTTGGCTGGCTGGTTTTGTCAAACATGCAGGATTGAAGCTGGATTTGCGCGAGTTGCACGCCGTACCCGACCCAATGTTTTACGGCGTTCACCCCGAGCCTATCCCCCAGAACCAGTTCACCATCATGACCGTGCTGAAAGCCGAGCAAGACCCCACCTTTGCCACCATTAACGATGGTGACGCGGACCGTATTGGGGCCGTGCTGGCAGGGGGTCGCAACTTCAACAGCCATCAGATTTTCGCAGTATTACTCAAACACCTTCACAGCAAAGGGCTACGGGGGCGGGTGGTCAAGACCTTTTCGACCTCCCAGATTGTGGACAAACTCGCGCAAAAACTTGGGCTGGAGCTGGTGGTCACGCCCGTTGGGTTCAAGTACATTACCGATGAGATGCTAAAGGGTGGGGTCTTGATTGGAGGCGAGGAGTCGGGCGGTATCGGCGTAGCCGGTCACATCCCCGAGCGCGATGGACTGCTGAACGCCTTGTTGCTCTTAGAATCGGTGGTGCGAACGGGTAAAAGCCTGGGGCAGCAATTTACCGAAATCGAAACCGAGGTGGGCTTCAAACATGCCTACGACCGGATAGATTTGCAACTGCCCTCGATGGATCACATCCAGGCCGCCATGGCTCGGGTGCAGACGCCGCAGACCATCGCCGGACAGCAGATAAGTGGTACCGAGCATCTGGACGGAACCAAGTGGCTCTTCGGCGAAGTCGGTTGGGTGCTCTTCAGGGCTTCCGGCACCGAGCCGGTGCTACGCATCTACTGCGAAGCCCCAGATGACAAGACTGTAAAAGCGGTTTTGGCCGAAGCCAAGAAGTTGGTGGGAGCCTGAATGAGACAGTCCAAAGCCAGCCCCTGCGGTTTGCACTCGATTACCCGTGTTCGACCTGGATTTTCTCAGATGGTTGTGCGTTAATCTGAAACCTGGCAAAGGATGAAGCTATGATTCGGCTGCTGCTACTGCTTAGTCTGTTGGCTTCCTGGGGGGTTGGTCAGAATGTGCGTGTAGTGGAGCAGCGCATTGGCGCACAGGGTGGAGCACTGCAACTCCCCGGCATTCAGGTGGTGGTTCCCCCAGGTGCGCTGGTTTCCTCGGTGCGCTTTCGCCTCGAGCGCCTCCAGGCAGTACCCACTTCCCCACCCCAGAATGAGGTGTTTTTTATCCAGACCCTGCCAGAGCGTGAAGTGGTGGGGATTTACCGGCTTTCCTCGAGTGCAACCAACTTCCTCAAGCCCCTGGAGATCGAATTGAGGGTCAACCCCCCTTACCGTCCCAGCAACCGAATTTTTCGTAGTGTTATCTACCTGTGGGACGGGGAAGGCTACGTCAGTACACAGGTGCCCAGCAGTCGCGAAACCGTTACCCTGAGTCGGCTTGCGCTTGGCCTGAATGCGGGCTCGGGTGGCTACCCCGCTGGACTGGTGCTGGCAGTGTTGCGGGCCCCGGAGGAAAACCTACGGCGGGAGTGCCAGACCCGCGGGGGCCGCTGGACCGGCTCGAGCTGCGAACAAAGGTAGACATGGCCCGTCGCTCCCCGTATCTGAAGGACTGGCGTCTAGTTGATGTGATTGGGGCAATTACCGTGATGGGTCGCTACCCCTATTCCAGCCGCCCCGCCGATGACTGGAAGGATCGTCTGGATGCCCCTCGCAGTGCATCCTCCTGGCGGGAGGTTTTCGATGAACACCCGGAGCTCTTCCGCGTGAGCAACGAGCAGAAGGGCTGGGCTTCACTGCGGCTGCGGCACGGTTTTGATCGAACCTACAGCGTACAACGCCAGCGGGAGCTTTCTTTCGAGGAACTCAGCCAGGTTGACCCCGAGAGTGAAGCCTATAAAGACCTCACCCGCCGTCCCCTGACTCCTGAAGAGATCGAGTCGCTCACCCAGATTGCCATCAGCCTTCACGCCCGCGCCATCGCTCATGAGGGAGAGCGGCGCTGGCTAACCCCGTTGCTTTTCACCTTGCTGGGCACGGTCTTGGGGGTGGTGCTGCAAGCCGCCTTACGCTGAGTTTAGGCCCTGAACGGTGGGGTTCGACCTTGCACTTTTTGGTGGACTTGGCGCTATGCTAGGGCCAGTGTCGCCTTTTGTGGCCGTGGGACTCGGCTTATACGTACTCAACCTGCTGGTGGGGCTGGCCGCGCAGTTTCGGCTGGCGCATTTCGGCATCTGGCACCACGGGCTATACCTGGTGGTTTTTGTCAGCGCTATTCTGGCAATGGTTTTGACCCATGAGTGGTGGCTACTCCTCACTGTGGCTTGCCTGACCTGGTTTCCCAAAGCCAAGCCCCGTACCTGGCTCCACCCCACACTGGGAGGGATGGGATTGGTGGGATACTTGTTGGCGATCGGAGGCTAATATGGAGTTCCTGGAGGTTATCCGAAAACGCAGAACCACCAACGGTCCCTTTCTGGATAAGCCTGTCGCCCGGGAACACCAGCACCTGCTGATGGAAGCCGCGAGCCGGGCGCCCAGTCATTTCAACTCGCAGCCCTGGCGCTTCATCCTGATTGACGACCCGGCCATACGGGAGAAAATTGCCGAGATCGGCGGGCGCACCATGCAGCAACTGATTGCCGACGGTCAGTTTTTTGAACGCTACCGTCCCTACTTTCGCTTTAGCGAACAGGAATTGGACGAGCGGCGGGACGGCATTCTAATAGACCAGTTACCCGGCCCCCTGCGCCCTTTTACCAGGCACATCATGAGCCCTTCCGCCCTGAGCTTGCTGCGGACGCTGCGGGTTCCACAAATGCTGGGTGAGGATAACCGAAAACTGATCGCCGGTTCACCTCTTTTGCTGGCGGCACTACTGGACAAAGAAGAGTATCGCCCTGGACAGCTCTCGGGCTTTTATAGCGTGCTGGGGTTGGGTATGGCCATCGAGAACATCTGGCTGACCACAGTAGAGCTTGGGATGGGCATCCAGTTTGTCTCCACGCCCATGGAAATCCCGGAAGCCTGGGAGGAGCTCAAAAAGCTGCTGGAAGTGCCCGAGCACCTCGAGCTTATGGCAGTCTATCGGCTAGGCTATGTGCCACCCGAAAAGCCCCGCCCCCGGATTGATTGGAAGTCCGACCACCGCAAACGGATTTCACAGTATGTTTTCCGCAATTCTTGCGCGACCCCAGAAAGCGAAGTCTGAGGTTTTGCAATGCATCCCCGTATTCTCAGCGTCGCCATGGCCACCCCATCCCACAGGGTTGGGCAGCCTGAGGTGCGGGAACTGGTTCAAACCTTGTTTGAGGGTCTACCAGGGCTGGAACGGCTGATTGCAGTTTTTGAAAACGCCGGCATCGAGTCACGCTACATTTCCGCTCCACTGGAATGGTTCGCCGAACCCCGTAGCTTTGCCGAGAAAAACCAACTGTGGTTCGAGGTTGCGCTAGAGCTTTGTGAAAAAGCCTCCCTCGAGGCCCTCGAGCAAGCCAATGTTGCCCCCCATCAGGTCGGGGCGGTGGTGCTCGTGACCACCACCGGCATTGCAACCCCCAGCCTGGAGGCCCACCTAATACAGCGCCTGGGCCTCCCCCTCTCGGCAGTTCGCCTGCCCATCTGGGGCCTGGGCTGCGCGGGGGGCGCGGCGGGGCTGGCCCGGGCCGCCGAGCTGGCGCTAAGCCGTCCCGGCCAGTATGTATTGATGGTCGCCGTCGAACTGTGCAGCCTGACCTTTGTATGGGGCGACCTGAGCAAAAGCAACCTGGTCGCCACCAGCCTGTTTGCCGATGGGGCCGCCGCCGTAGTGCTGGGCATGGACGCCCTCGCTCAGGATTCGGCGGGCCCCCGCGTGCTGGGTGGGTTCAGCCGCTTGCTGCCAGAGAGCTACGAGGTGATGGGCTGGGATGTGATCCCCGAGGGGCTGCAAGTGCGCTTTGCCCAGAGCATCCCGGCCCTGGTCGAGGGTGAACTGGGGAACCTGATCCGCGATGGGCTGGCCAGCTACGGACTAGCTGCCAAAGACGTGGACACCTGGACCCTCCACCCCGGCGGGGCCAGGGTGCTCGCAGCCTACAAAAGCGGGATGGGGGTGGATCAGAAGAGCCTCGAGGCCTCCCATTGTGTACTCAAAAAGTTTGGCAATATGTCGAGCCCCACCGTGCTTTTTGTGCTGGCCCGCCAGATGTATCAGCTCGAGCGGCCATTGCCCGGCAGCAAAGGGGTGCTGCTCGCCCTGGGGCCCGGCTTTGCTGCCGAAGGGGTGGTTTTGGAGTGGTAGCGGTCTGGGTCGTACTCGCAGTGGTGGTTCTACAGCGCTTATTGGAGCTGCGCCTGGCCCAGGCCAACCTTCGCTGGGCGCTTTCGCAAGGCGGCAAAGAGTATGGCCGGGAACACTACCCGCTCTTTTTTGTCCTGCACATCGGCTGGATGCTGGGGTGGCTGCTCGAGGGCCTCGCACGAAACCAGCTTTCCCCCATCTGGGGACTCTGGCTGGCAGTGTTCCTGCTGGCCCAGGGGCTGCGCTACTGGGCCATCCGCAGCCTGGGAAGGTACTGGAATACCCGCATTATTGTTGTTCCCGGCGCACCCAGGATTCGCACCGGGCCCTACCGCTACTTTCCCCACCCCAACTACCTGGCCGTAGCACTGGAACTGCTCTCGCTGCCGCTGGTTTTCAACGCCTGGATTACAGCCCTGGTAGCGTCCCTTCTGAACGCGCTATTGCTGCTCTTTATCCGAATTCCCGCCGAGGAGAAAGCCCTCGCCAAGATGGTCGCAAGTTCTGAGCCCAACACCTGACCCAGGGCTAATCCTGCGGAACCGGCTGGCTTTTGACCAGGACGTAGGCGTAGCCATCGGTGAGGGCTTTGAGGCTGGCCTCGAGGTTGTTTTTGCTGGCCCCGACCGTGCTCCAGCGTTCGCCGGCCCGGTGCATCTCTATCATCACCCGCACCCCCGAGGCGGTACCGGCCTCCTGGCCCGAGAGGATGCGTACCTTGTAGTCGCACAGCTCTATCTCGGCAATCTCAGGGTAGAAAGGCTCAATGGCCTTGCGGAAGGCCTTATCCAGCGCCGAGACCGGCCCGTGCTGGCTTTCGGCGGCGGTGTGCTGGAGGGTATCGCCCACCCGCACCCGCACGGTGGCCTCGGCCCAGGTGGGGGTTTCGGGGTTGGCATCGTTGACGTGCACAAAAACCGTAAAGCCCTCCACGCTGAAAGGCAGCCTACCCCCCCGCAGCCGGTGGGCCAGCAGGAAAAAGCTGGCCTCGGCCCCCTCGAAGGAATAGCCGGCGTGCTCGAGCTGCTTGACTTCCTCCAGCAGAGCCCCGGCGGTCTCCTTGGGCACCTCTACCCCCGACTCGGCCAGCTTGGCCAGCAGGTTGGAGCGGCCCGACAAATCCGAAACCAGCACCCGGCGGCTATTCCCTACCGCCTCGGGCGGTACGTGCTCGTAGGTGCGGGGGTCTTTGAGCACCGCCGAGACGTGAATTCCGCCCTTATGGGCGAAGGCTGCGTCGCCCACGTAAGGCGCTCGCAGGTTGGGCGCCAGGTTGGCCCGTTCGTCTACATAGTGCGAAACCTCGCGCAGCTCGGTGAGCTTGGCAGGGGTGAGCCCCTTGAGCTCGAGGCCATACTTCAGCATCAGGTTGGGAATGGCGCTGGTCAGGTTCAGGTTGCCGCAACGCTCCCCATAGCCGTTGATGGTTCCCTGCACGTGGGTGGCTCCGGCTCGCACCGCCGCCAGAGCGTTGGCTACTGCCAGTTCGCTATCGTTGTGAGGGTGAATGCCGATGATCAGGCCCGGGAAAGCCTCTCGCACGGCCTTGGTTATCTCGAAAATCTCCTCCGGCAGGCTGCCCCCATTGGTATCGCACAAACACAGGGTATCGGCCCCGCCCCGCACGGCGGCCTCGAGGGTCTTTAGGGCATACCCCCGGTTGGCCTTGTAGCCATCAAAAAAGTGCTCTGCATCGTGGATAACCCGCTTACCCTCCCCCACCAGATAAAGGTAGGTTTCCTCGATCATACGGAGGTTTTCTTCCAGCGAGACCTCGAGGGCGTGGGTCACGTGGAAGTCCCAGGTCTTGGCCACCACCGTCACGACCGGCGTACCCGCCGCCACCATGGCCTGTACCGATGGGTCGTCCTCGGGCCGCACCCCTTTTCGACGGGTAGAGCCAAAGGCACAGAGCTGCGTGTTCCCCAGGTCCACCCCCTTCATGCGGGCAAAAAACTCCGCATCCTTGGGGTTGCTGCCCGGCCAGCCGCCCTCGATGAGGGGAATACCAAAGGCCGCCAGGCGCCTGGCAATGGCAATTTTGTCGTCCGAGGAAAGGCTTACCGCCTCACCCTGGGTACCGTCGCGGAGGGTGGTGTCGAGGATTTCGATACTCATGTTTACTCCAGATTCTCCAAATCAGCCAGGTCTTGGTGTCGGCCCGTGGCCTGCTTGTTTTTTCGCAAGTCCTTTAGGCTGATGAGCGAGACCTTTAAGCCGTCTATCTCCACCTCTTGGCGGTTTTGGTAGCACTCTGCAAACTCAACACCTGATGCTTTGGTGAGCAAATCTATGCGAACAGGAGGATAACCTATCTGTACGATAACCCCTGGCTCGAGAAAGTCCTCGGGCTTTAGCTCAAGCGACGACAAGCCGAAGTCCTCAATGGCCTTGATCAGATTTTTGGCATTCTCTTGTGTGGGCTCAACCCAGATGTCCAGGTCTTTAGTGTAGCGGGGATGGCCGTGCAATCCCACAGCATAGCCGCCGATCAGCAAATACCTAACCCGGTTCTGATTTAAGAACCCTAAGAACTCGCTGAAGTCTCGGCTTAGCAGTGCCATATTTCCACTCGTTATACTCGGCGCGGATACTTTCAATGGCCTCGAGGCGTTCTCCTATCGAGCAGGTCCTCCAGTAAGCGGCATCCGGGGGCTCTTCGCCCATTTTCCCCTTGAACACCACAGCGGCAATTTTCCGTGCCATAGGGCAATTTTAGCATATTCAAGCTCAATCCGAGACATACAGGCCAAAGCTCCGTTTGCCCATAAATACATGCTCAATCCTGATCTTCACCGGCCTTCCTTCCATACCTGCTGTCCCACCTCGAGACAATAACTGAATCACGCTCATACACCTAGTCTTGCTGAAAGCGGGGCAACAACTCGGCATAGTGACGCATGAGGGCGTGGATTCTGGGAGACTCGAGCTCCCCCAGTGGCTGCCCTATACGAAAAACAGTCGTGCAAAGTTCGTCCAGGGTGATCATACGCCAAGCGTCTGTACAGAAGGCCGGTTGCTCCTATTTCCCTAACCCCGAACGCTGCACCTCTTCCAGCGAGCGGGGATGCCGCGCCGACTGCCCCGCTGCCAGCTTGTTGGCCGCATCGAGGTAGGCCCGCGCCGAGGCTTCGATGATGTCGGGTGAGATACCGTGTCCAGTAGCCATCACCTCGCCCAGCTTGAGCTTGACCGTCACCTCGCCCAGGGCCTCGGTGCTGCCCGTGACCGACTCCACGCGGTACAGCTCCAGCTCAGGCTTGAAACCAATCGCCTCGGATAGCGCCTTGTACACTGCATCCACCGGCCCATCGCCAATGGCGGTGGTGGTCACAATGCCCTTGGGGGTCTCGAGGCTCACCGTAGCGGTGGGGAGCATCCCGTAGCCAGAGAAGAACTGGAGCTTCTCGAGGGTGAACAGGTGCGGGGTCGAGACCGCCTCGCTCTCCACGAGCGCCCGCAGCTCCTCGGTCTCGATGGGGCCCTTGCGCTCCACAATCTCGCGAAAACGGGCAAAGACGGTGCCGATCTGGGCGTCGTCCAGCTTATAGCCCAGGTCGGCCAGGGCTTTCTTCACCGCAGCCCGCCCGGAGTGCTTGCCCAGCACCAGCACCGCCGCCTGGCGGCCTACCAGCTCGGCATTCATGATCTCGTAGGTTTCTTTGTTCTTGATTACGCCGTCCTGGTGGATGCCCGATTCGTGGGCAAAGGCATTATCCCCCACAATGGCCTTGTTGGGCTGCACCACCATGCCGGTGTAGCGCTCCACCATCCGGCTCATGCGGTAGAGCTCGCGGGTGTTGATGCGGGTGTGGGCCTTGTAGTGGTCACGGCGGGTGTAAAGGGCCATCACGACCTCCTCGAGGGCCGTGTTGCCCGCCCGCTCGCCGATGCCGTTGATGGTGCACTCGATCTGGGTGGCGCCATTCTCCACCGCCGCCAGGCTATTGGCCGTGGCCATGCCCAGGTCGTCGTGGCAGTGGGCCGAAATATGCACATCCCGGCCCCGCACCACCTCCTTGTAGATGCGCCCGATCAGGTTGCCGTACTCCTGCGGAGTGCCGTAGCCGGTGGTGTCGGGGATGTTGATGGTGGTGGCCCCGGCGTTGATGGCGGTCTCGTAAAGCTTCATGACGAAGTCGAAGTCGGCCCGCATTACGTCCTGGGCGCTGAACTCCACATCGTCGGTAAACTGCCGGGCGTAGCGCACCATCTGGTCGGAGATTTCCAGAATCTCCTCGGGGGTTTTTCTGAGCATGTACTCGAGGTGCACCCTGGAGGCACTGGTAAACACATGAATCCGCTTTTTCTCGGCCTTTTCCAGTGCCGCCGCAGCCCGCTCAATGTCGAGCTTGTGGGTACGGGCCAGCCCGCAGATGACCGGCCCCTTCACCTCGGCGGCAATGCGCGATACGCACTCGAACTCGCTGGCCCCATTGACCGGAAAGCCCGCCTCGATGATATCAACGTTGAGCCGGGCCAGGCCGTGGGCAATCTCCAGCTTCTGTTGGAGCGAAAGGGCCACCCCAGGGCTCTGCTCGCCGTCCCGCAGGGTGGTGTCAAAGATTCGGATATGCCGCATAGAAACCTCCGGTTTTGCTGATAGCCGATAGCTTAGCAAGGGGTTCTAAGCTATCGGCTAGGAGCTATTAGCCTTGTGGAACCTCTTCCTTGCTAAAGCGAGATTTGAGGAATGGCATCATGGCCCGCAGCTTGGGGCCGACCTGCTCGATGGGGTGGTCTTTCCAGTAGTTGCGGTTGGCGTTCAGGGTGGGCTGGCCGACCACGTTCTCGAGCATCCACTCCCGCGCAAACTCGCCCTGCTGAATCTGGCGTAGCACCTCGCGCATCCGGGCCTTGGTCTCCTCGCGGTTGATGACCATGGGGCCCCGGGTATAGTCGCCGTACTCGGCGGTATTGGAGATGCTGTAGCGCATCCCCGCAAAGCCCGACTCGTAGATCAGATCCACAATCAGCTTCACCTCGTGCAGGCACTCGAAGTAGGCCATCTCGGGGGGGTAACCAGCCTCGACCAGGGTCTCGAAACCGGCGGCGATGAGTTGGGTCAGGCCGCCGCAGAGCACGGTCTGTTCGCCAAACAGGTCGGTCTCGGTCTCGTCCTTGAAGGTGGTGGCGATGGTGCCGGCCCGCGTGCCCCCGTTGGCCTTGGCGTAGGCCAGCGCGGTGGGGAAGGCGGAGCCCGAGGCATCCTGATAGACCGCTACCAGCGAAGGCACCCCCGAGCCTTTCTCGTACTCCGAGCGCACCAGGTGACCGGGGCCCTTGGGGGCAACCATCCAGACATCCAGGTCGCGGCGCGGTTTGATCTGGCCGAAATGAATGTTGAAGCCGTGGGCAAAGGCAATGGCGGCCCCTTCCTTCAGGTTGGGCTCCACCTCGGCTTTGTATACCGCCCCCTGGGTCTCGTCGGGGAGCAGAATCATCACCACATCGGCCTTGTGGACAGCCTCGGCTACCGGCAGTACCTCGAGCCCCGCCTTGCGGGCCTTCTCCTCGTTGCGGCTGCCGGGCCGGAGCCCCACCACCACCTTGATACCCGAGTCGCGCAGGTTCAGGGCGTGGGCATGGCCCTGGGAGCCAAAGCCCAAAATAGCCACGGTCTTGTCCTTGATAAAGCCGATATCTGCGTCCTGATCGTAATAGATTTTCACACTTGCCTCCTGGTTGGGTCTGAGGTTTGCAGCCGCAGGTCGGAAAATTGTACGCTTTTCGACCTTCCTCACAAAAGAAAAGATGGGCCAAAGCCCACCCTAAACAGCTTTCTTCTCACGTACCTTGAGTACCTGCTCACCGCGGGACATGCCCACCGCGCCGGTACGCATGACCTCGAGCAGCCCATAAGGCCGCATGGCCTCGACAAAGTTCGAGACCTTGGTAGAGTCGCCGGTCAGCTCGAAGATGATGGATTTCTTGGCCACGTCCACAATGCGAGCGCGGAAGGCTTCGGCAATGTCCTTGACCTCCATACGCTCCTCCATCCCGGCAATGCTCACCTTGACCAAGGCCAGTTCCCGCTCCACGTGCGGCTCGGAGTGGTCGGTTACCTTGATGACCTCAATCAGCCGGTTGAGCTGCTTTTCTACCTGCTCCAACACCGCATCGTCCCCAGAAACCACCAGCGAGATGCGCGATAGGCCCGGCTGGTGAGTACGCCCCACCGCCAGCGACTCGATGTTGAAGCCCCGCCGTGCGATCAGCCCTGCAATCCGTTGCAGGACGCCGGGGTTGTCTTGAACTAAAACTGAGACCAAGTGTCGCATGTGCAATCTCCATTTACGCCTATGGCCGATAGCAAATAGCTGTGTCAGCAAGGCCCTTGGCTATCAGCCAGGGGCTATGGGCTTCAGTCCCCCGCCACCGTCTCCCGCGGGTTTTCGATAATCATGTCCTCTGCGGCTCCGCCCGAAGGAATCATGGGGAAGACCCCCTCTTCGTGGTAAACCCGGGCCTCCAGGAGCACCGGGCCGGGGTGGGCCAGAACCTCCTTTACCGTCTCGTGCAGCCTGGCCTTGTCGCTCAGGGTGATACCCCGGATGCCATAGGCCTCGGCCAGCTTGGCAAAGTCGGGGTTGGAGTCGGCCAGGTACACCTCGCTGTAGCGCTTGGCATGGAAGAGGTCT
This sequence comes from Meiothermus sp. CFH 77666, assembly GCF_017497985.1. NCBI lineage: Bacteria > Thermotogati > Deinococcota > Deinococci > Thermales > Thermaceae > Meiothermus > Meiothermus sp. CFH 77666. The sequence goes on along the minus strand of NZ_JAGDFV010000031.1, from coordinate 6,396 downwards.
TGCCACTGGCGCACCATGCCCAAAAAGCCGTTGTTGAGAATCACGATTTTGACGTTCAGGTCGTGCTTTTTGAGGGTGGCCAGCTCCTGCAGGGTCATCTGGAAGCTGCCGTCGCCGTCGAAGTCTATCACCAGCTCACCGGGGCGGGCCAGGGCTGCGCCGATGGCAAAGGGCAAACCCACCCCCATGGTGCCGAGACCCCCCGAGTTGATCCAGGAGCGCGGCCTATCGAACTTGTAGAACTGCGCCGCAAACATCTGGTGCTGACCTACCCCGGCGGTCACCACCGCTTTACCCTGGGTGGCCTCCCAGAAGGCTTGGATGACCTCCTGGCTTTGCAGGTGGGGCTTGGGTTTCCAGGCGAAGGGGTGCTTGGTTTTCCAGTCCTCGAGCTGCGCCCACCACTTGCTCAGGTTCAGTTTTTTAGCGCCCTTGGCCAGCTCCGCCGACACCCACTTGGCATCGCCCACAACCGGAATGGCGGTCTTGACCAGCTTGCCGATCTCGGCGGGGTCTATGTCTACGTGAATCACGGTATGGGCGTTGGGGGCAAAGCGCGAAACCTTGCCAGTCACGCGGTCATCGAAGCGCAGCCCAATGGCCAGAATGGTATCGGCGTGGTGGATGGCCCGGTTAGCTGCCACCGAACCGTGCATCCCTGGCATCCCCAGGCACTGGGGGTGGGTTCCGGGGAAGGCCCCCAGCCCCATCAGGGTGGGAATCACCGGAATTCCTGTCTTTTCAGCAAAGGCTAAAATTTCAGGGGCTGCATTCTGCGCCCCACCGCCCACCATCAGAACCGGTTTTTCGGCCTTTTGCAGGGCCTCGAGCGCCCGCTCAATCTGCCGGGGGTGACCCTTGAAGGTGGGCTTGTACCCCGGTAAATCCACTTCCACATCGAAGGTACCGGTGAATTCGGCTAGCTGGACGTCTTTCGGAAAGTCAATCAGCACCGGGCCGGGCCGCCCGGTAGAGGCGATGTAAAAGGCTTCGGCAATGACTCGAGGGATATCGTTGACATTGCGTACCTGCATGTTGTGCTTGGTGACGGGCTGGGTAATGCCCACCACGTCGGCTTCCTGAAAGGCGTCGGTGCCGATCAGGTGCTGCGGCACGTTGCCGGTCAGCGCCACCACCGGGGTCGAGTCCATAAGCGCATCCTGCAGGCCCGTCACCAGGTTCAAGGCCCCCGGCCCCGAGGTCGCCATACACACGCCCACCCGTCCCGAGGCCCGGGCATAGGCTGTGGCAGCATGTACCCCGGCCTGCTCGTGGCGCACCAGGATATGCCGGATGGGCGAGTCGTAGAGGGCGTCGTAGGTGGGCATGATGGTACCCCCCGGATGCCCAAAGATGGTATCCACTCCCTGCATTTCCAGGGCTTTCAAGATAGCGGCGGCTCCGTTCATAGTTTCTCCCCTTCAAAAAACCGCCCCCCGTGGTTCGGGGGGCTTTAGGATGCGCTTCTAAGCTCTTCGCTACACCAAATCCCCCACAGGCCTGGTAATTACTAGGCCTACTACTACTAGGATTAGGCTGCTCGTGAGAAGCATCTTGTGAGAGAGTTTACGGGTGTTTGGTATACCGTGTCAAGGTGCAGCCGGTTGGGGTTGTAGCTTTTGTTGCAGCTCAAGCCAGGCTATCGCAGAAGGTTTGAGGACGATTCACACACCGACTGCGAGAGGGTCGGCTCTGCGCCGAACCATCTCCTGAACAGCTTTCTGCGCGTGTTCCCGACCATTTTCGATGAAAACACTCCGGGTATCCGAGCCAAAGCCTGCACTACCGGCCACAAAGAGACCCTCGAGGCTGGTTTCAAAATGCTCCGAGAGCAGCGGCGCATCGCCACCGTAACGCACCCCCGCCTCTCGTAAGAGGTTATCCACGGCCCGATAGCCGATGTGAACCAGCACAAAATCGCCGGGCAGGTGGTGCAACAGACGGTAACCTGATTCGTTGGTTTCAACCACCACCTCACGGGGGGTAATCTCCAGGATTCGCGCGTTGAGCAGCAACTGAATGCTGCCCTCCTTGACCCGGTTTTCAAAGTCAGGCTTAAGCCAGTACTTCACCCTGGGGCGAATCTCCGACCCCCGGTGAACCACCGTAACCCTGGCTCCAGCCCGGTAGAGCTCGAGGGCCGCCTCCACCGCACTGTTGGAACCCCCTACCACCACCACTTGCTGGTTCCAGTAAGGCAGGGTTTCATCCAGACCGTAGCGCACATGGGGCAGCTCCTCACCAGGTACGCCCAGTCGGTTGGGGTTGTCGTAGTAGCCCGTAGCCACCAGAACAAAGCGGGTCAGCAGTTCGCCTGGGCCACTGCGGTCACGGTAGCTAACCCTGAACTGGCCGGCGTCTTTGTGTATGCGGGTCACTTCGGTATACGTGCGGATGTCCAGAGCTTCATTCTCGGCGACGCGGCGGTAGTATTGCAGGGCTTCGCGGCGGGTGGGTTTGGGAGAAAGCGAGGGGAAGGGATGCCCCCCGATTTCGATGTTTCTGGCCTCGCTAAAGAACACGGTTTCCCTGGGCCAGCGATACAGGGTGTTGACAATGGTTCCCTTTTCCAGAACCACCGCTTTCAGGTTGGCGCGTCTGGCCTCGATGGCCGCGGCCAGCCCCACCGGCCCCGCACCTACGATGACAAGATCCCCCATGCACTAAAGAATAGCGATTTTTGCTTCCCGCGATTGTCATGCCGGGCCTGATGGAAACGCGGTGCTGGTGATGCATTCAAAATAACCGGCTCGAGAACATCCCACCCAGGTTCGGTTGGTAAGGCAAATCTGCCCAAAAAATGGAGGTTAATCATCCCTTTAGCCTGCCTCGCAAAGCCCATTAGAATAGAAAGGCTATGGGCTACCGAATCGAAACCGACACCATGGGCCAGATGCAGGTTGAGGAGAGCCGCTACTGGGGCGCCCAGACCCAGCGCTCCATCCAGAACTTCCCGATTGGACAAGAGCGCTTCAAGATGCCCCGCTCCATCATCCGAGCCATGGGCATCCTGAAGAAGGGGGCCGCGCTGGCCAATGCCGACCTGGGCGAGCTGCCCCGTGAAAAGGCCGACCTGATCGTCCGGGCTGCCGACGAAGTGATCGCTGGCAAGCTGGACGATCATTTTCCGCTGGTGGTGTTCCAGACCGGCTCCGGCACCCAGACCAACATGAACGCCAACGAGGTCATCGCCAACCGCGCCATCGAGCTGGCGGGGGGGGTGCTGGGCTCCAAAAAACCCATCCACCCCAACGACGATGTGAACCGGGGCCAGTCTTCCAACGACACCTTCCCCACCGCCATGCACATTGCGGTGGTCGAAGAGCTCCACCGCCAGCTTTACCCCAACGTGCAAAAGCTGCGCGATACCCTGGCCGCCAAGTCCGAGGCCTACAAGGATGTGGTCAAGGTGGGGCGTACCCACCTGCAGGACGCCACCCCCATTACCCTGGGGCAGGAAATTGGGAGCTGGGTAGCGCAAATTGATTACTGCCTGGCCGAAGTGCGCCATGCCGAACAGGGCCTCTACGAACTGGCCATCGGCGGCACAGCAGTGGGCACCGGTCTCAATGCCCACCCCAAGTTTGGCGACCTGGCCGCCGCCTACTTTGCCAAGGAGACGGGCTTTCCCTTCGTCTCGGCCAAGAACAAGTTCGCGGCCCTCGCAGCCCACGACGCACTGGTGACGACCAGCGCTGCCCTGCGCACCCTGGCTGGCGCCCTGATGAAGATGGCCAACGATGTGCGCTGGCTGGCCTCGGGCCCTCGCAACGGCATTGGGGAGATTACGATTCCCGAAAACGAACCTGGAAGCTCCATCATGCCGGGCAAAGTGAACCCCACCCAGTCGGAGGCCCTGACCATGGTGGCCGTGCAGGTGTTTGGCAACGATGCAGCCGTGGCTTTTGCCGGTTCGCAGGGCAACTTTCAGCTCAACGTGTTCAAGCCGGTGATGGTTTACAACGTGCTGACCAGCATTCAACTGCTGGGCGATGCCTGTGCGGCCTTCAACGACAACTGTGCAGTGGGCATCGAGCCCAACCTACCCCGGATCAAGGAGAACCTCGAGAAGAACCTAATGCAGGTAACCGCACTGAACCGCCACATCGGCTACGACAAGGCCGCCGCCATTGCCAAAAAAGCCCACAAAGAAGGCACCAGCCTCAAAGAAGCCGCACTGGCCCTGGGTTACCTGACCGAGGAAGAGTTCGATAAGTGGGTAGTGCCCCTCGAGATGACGCATAACTAGCGTCGCAGGCCGCAAGGGGTTGCACCACCGTATCTCGTGGTCACGGTGTTATGAGTTTTGAGTCCCCAGTCACAGCTTTACGCCGCCGTACAGGCGTAGAGTACAGCACGGAGGTTACACTATGAGTTATCCGTTCAAACTACCCGACCTCGGTTATGCCAAGGATGCCCTCGAGCCCCACATCGACGCCCAGACCATGGAAATTCACCACGGCAAGCACCACGCAGCCTACGTGAATAACCTGAACGCCGCCCTGGAAAAACACCCCGAACTCCATAGCTGGAGCATCGAAGACCTGCTCACCAAAATTGCCCAGGTGCCCGAGGACATCCGCACCGCCGTACGCAACAACGGCGGCGGCCACCACAACCACACCCTGTTCTGGGACATCCTGACCCCCGGCGGCGCCAAGGAGCCCACCGGCAAACTGGCCGAGGCCATCAACGCCACCTTTGGCTCCTTCGAGGATCTCAAAACCAAGATGACCCAGGCCGGCCTGACCCGCTTTGGCTCCGGCTGGAGCTGGCTGGTCAAAGACAAAGACGGCAAGCTGCACGTCTACAGCACCGCCAACCAGGACTCGCCCCTGATGGAAGGCCACACCCCCCTCCTGGGCATTGACGTGTGGGAGCACGCCTACTACCTCAAATACCAGAACCGCCGCCCCGACTATCTGGCAGCGATCTGGAATGTGATCAACTGGGACAAGGTAGCCAGTCGATTCTAACCGAACTCTTAGCAAAAAAAGGCCGGGGAATTCCCCGGCCTTGGCGTTTGACCCTTTAGGGTGCCGTGGTAAAAGAGCGGTTAGTGGAGGCAGTCCGACTACCTTCGGCGGTGCCCAAGAACACAGCCAGCCAGCCGCCAGGCCCTGCGGCAGCATCTACACTAGCGAACGGTGCTGCCCCCTGGACATTCCAGGAATAGACCGTAGACGGAGGCAGTCCAAGCCCAACCGAACTAAGATTGGGAATGGTAGTGCTGGCAGCAGTAGTTACCACCACATAATCGGGATTTGCTCCAGGGCCATTGAATACCACAAAGTGCACCCCCCCCAAGAAGGGCGTATAGGAGAAGGTCGTGCTGTTATTTACATTTGTAGCAGCATTTGGCGGCAAGCTGAGGTCTGAACCCGCAGGCAGGGTAATCGAGACTCCAGTGGCATTGACCGCAAGGCCAGGTTTGGTAGTGATCACACTGGTTCCGGCCGCGTTTCCAGCAGTTATTCGCATTTGTATGGTTGCCCCAGTGATGTTGGGGGTGGTGTAGGTGAAGTTGGTGCTTGAACCAAGATCAGCAAGTACTTCTATCAGCGACCTGTCTGCGAAGCCAACTGACATGCGCTTGCTGGCAAGGTTATATCCGGCTGGAAGGGTGACCGAGCCCGAAATGGCAGCTTCGCTGACCCCGGACATGGTGACGTTCTGGCTGGCAAATACGCCGCCATCGGACAAGGCTACGTTGAGCTTTTGCCCATATCCCTTATAGTCGGTTGGAAAGCCTGTTCCATCGAAGAGCCACTGGAGCGCATGAATATTTCCGGTGGTGGTAGTGGGGCCAAACCAGCTTACTGTACCCATGTTATAAGCACCCGTAGCAGTAGCGGCGGTTGCGTTGTCTACCGCCTCGGGTGATCCAAAAGCAGTTCTGGTCACGTGGTTTGCAGGTTCAGGGAAGCCTGCACCCCCTGAAACCGTCCCACTTAGCGATGCGGAGCGAGAAGCGCCTGGGGAAAACCCAAGAAAGATCAGGGTTGGATCGGTTCGGGTCAAACCCTTATATAATCACTGGTGCTAGTTGAAAAGTAGCGGGAGAAAGGAATAGGGTCTGGTGTATGCGGCCAGACCCGAGATGCATTCTATCGCTGGAAGACGTTGCTTTGGTGCTGTACGTTGGGGTAGACGATGCCCTGCGTTCGAAGGCAAAACAGCATGAACATCAACAAGCCAAGCTCAGCCTTAGTGAGTTGGTCACCATCGGGCTGATGTTCAGCCTCAAAGGCGGCTCATTCCGCCGGTTCTACCTGTGGCTGGTCGCCAACCTGGGTGACTGCTTCCCCCATCTACCTGAACGCACCCGTTTGCAGCGACGACTACTCCAGTACCAAGCTTTGGTCGTACATTTTCTGGCCGAACCCAGCTTGTTCT
>NZ_JAGDFV010000030.1 GCF_017497985.1 Meiothermus sp. CFH 77666 | reverse complement strand
AGAACAAGCTGGGTTCGGCCAGAAAATGTACGACCAAAGCTTGGTACTGGAGTAGTCGTCGCTGCAAACGGGTGCGTTCAGGTAGATGGGGGAAGCAGTCACCCAGGTTGGCGACCAGCCACAGGTAGAACCGGCGGAATGAGCCGCCTTTGAGGCTGAACATCAGCCCGATGGTGACCAACTCACTAAGGCTGAGCTTGGCTTGTTGATGTTCATGCTGTTCAGCCTTCGAACGCAGGGCATCGTCTACCCCAACGTACATCACCAAAGCAACGTCTTCCAGCGATAGAATGCATCTCGGGTCTGGCCGCATACACCAGACCCTATTCCTTTCTCCCGCTACTTTTCAACTAGCACCAGTGATTAGATACTCGCCTAACCCCAGACGAAGCCCAACGCATTGCCCCCCTCAAAGGGGAGGCCGACCCCTTGCTGGCTTTTTTCAAACAGCTTTAGGAGGAACCCAGTGAACACCCACATTCTCTTCCTACACGCCCTTTCCCCCCTCCACCCCGGCACCGGCCAGGGGGTGGGCAGCATTGACCTGCCCATCGCCCGCGAGCGCTCGACCGGCATTCCGTATCTGCCCGGTAGCTCCATCAAAGGCGTGCTGCGCGATGCAGCGGCGGGCAAAATCGAGAAAGATAAGCTTCTGGCGCTGTTTGGCCCGGAAACCGGCAGCGCCTCGGAGCACGCCGGAGCGGCGGTGTTTGGCGATGCCAAGCTGCTGCTGTTTCCGGTACGCAGCCTGGCCGGGGTGTTTGCCTACGTGACCAGCCCCTACCTGCTCGAGCGCTTTGCCCGTGAGGCCGGTTTTGCCGGGCTTACCCCCCCTGCCCTGCCTGCCGCGCCTGCGTCCGATGGGTGGTGCCGTCTGGCCCCCGGCAGCACCCTCAAGCTGGGCGACAGGGTTTACCTGGAAGACCTCGACCTGAGCCATCAGGAGGCCAAGGAACTAAAAGACTGGGAGGACTGGCTGGCCCAGCACAGCGAAGCGCCGGTCAAGGGGCGGCTCTGCCTGGTGCACGACGACGTGATGGGCTTTTTGCTCGAGACCGCCACCGAGGTAGTAGCCCGAATCCGCCTCGAGGACGAAACCAAGACCGTAGCCCAGGGGGCCCTCTGGTACGAGGAGAGCCTGCCCGCCGAGAGCCTCCTGTACAGCCTGCTGAGCCTGGGCAGCAGCCGCAAGAAAGCAGTGACAGTGGCCCTGGACGACCTTAAGCCTTTGCTCGGCTTTGCCCAGATGGGGGGTAAAGCGAGCGTAGGCCGGGGGCTTTGCCGCTTGAAGCTGAGGGGGAGCGCATGACCCGCGAACAAAAACGAGCCCAGTCGGCCTTTGAAAGGGTCTCCCGGCACCAGGGCCAGGATACCACCTGGCGCGACCAGTACGGCGGCATGGCCCACAAGCTGCCGGTGCTGGTGCGGCAGGCCGGGCTGGCCCAGGCCCTGGCCTTCGTGGAGTCGCGCGGGAAGGAGGCCCACAAAGCCCTGCTGGACGACCTGGCCCAAACGGTGGGGTTTTCCAGAGCTGAGCTGCTCAGGAAAAGCCGTGAGGCCAGGCTAAGCGAGTACCTGCTGCTCACCCGCGAGGTGCTGGCGGCAGCCCAGTGGTACAAACGCTTTTCCCAGAGTGTGCTGGACGTGGAAGCGGGGGCCGGGGAATGAGACGCAGCGTTCTCCAGGGCTTGAAGAAGCAGGCCAGCACCCACGCGGGTTTGTGGCTCGACAAATACATCACCACCACCGCCACCAGCGACACCGAGGCCAAGCGCAGCCTGGTGGCCGAGGTAAGCGGCCAAACGGCGCCCAGGGAATATGCCGACTATTTGGCCCGCTGCCGTGCTTCGCTTAGGGCGTTGGGGGCCGAAGAGCGGCTGGGCGAAACGCAAGGCCGCCTGGTGGTGGGGCTGGGGGGGGAGAGCGTCCTCGAGACCCACCTCACCCTGCACCGCACCTACGGGGTGCCCTACATCCCCGGCTCGGCCATTAAGGGCCTGATGTCTCGTTTTGCCGCTACTCGCCTGGAAGATGCAGCCTGGGAACGCAGCCTCGACCCCCGCCGCTTCCACCGGGGCGAGGCCCAGAAGGCGCTCTTCGGCACCACCGAGGAGGCCGGGCTGATCATCTTTTTCGACGCTTTACCCCTCGAGTACAAGATTCACCCCGACGTAATGACCCCCCACCACGGCGACTATTACGGCGGGGCCAGTGTGCCCCCCGCCGACTGGGACAGCCCTATTCCGGTACCCTTTTTAAGCGTGACCGGCAAGTTTGTGTTCGCTCTGGCCCTGGCGCCCGGTGTGATCCCCGAGCAGGGGCGGCCCTGGCTCGAGGTTGCCTGGAAAGTGCTGGAGCTGGCCTTGCAGGAGGAGGGCATCGGAGCGAAGACTACCTCCGGGTACGGACGGATGCGCCTTACCAATGCCCCCGGGCCCAGCAGCGCCGCCCCTCCTTCCCCCCCAAAAACCGTCTCTGCGGTGGAGGCTATACTTGAGCAATTCAGGGCCCTGAAGCCAAGCGACCTAGCACCTCAGGCGCCGCAGATTATCCAAAAGCTCTACGGCCTCGAGGCCCCCGCTGATGAAAAGAAGGCCGCCGCCGAGGAGATTTGGAAAAGGCTCCAGGCGGCCGGAACCCTGAAGGGCAAAGAGGAAAAAGCCTGGTACAGGCAGCTCAGGGAGTTACAGGGCTAGGTTTACTGAATACCACCCTTTTTACACCTATACTGACCCTATGGCCCTCACCGTGAAAAACCCAGAAGTAGAACGGCTGGTCGAAGAGGTAGCCCGCCTCACGGGTGAAACCAAGACAGAGGCTATCCGCAAGGCCCTTGTGGAGCGTAAGGCCCGGCTATTGCATCCCCAGCGCCCCCGCAAGGAAAGCGTACTGGAGTTTTTAGAGGACGAGGTCTGGCCCAAATTACCACCCGAAAGTCTGGGTAAAGCGCCCACCAAGGCTGAGCAAGAAGAAATCCTGGGCTTTGGCCCAGAAGGCTACTGATGGTACTGGATAGCTCGGTCTTGCTACAACTTATCTTTGCCGAGCCGGGGCACCAGGAAACGTTAGAGCGCCTTCTTGGGGCCGAGGTGCGCTTGGTTGGAGCGCCCACACTGGTCGAGTTGGGTATGGTGGTGAGCAGCCGACTAGGGCCCGATAATCTGTACCTGCTTAACGAACTTCTGCTGCGTCTCGAGGTTCGGGTGGTTCCCTTCGAGGCAAGCCACGTATACGAAGCCCTATCAGCCTTCCGCCGCTACGGCAAGGGCCGCCATCCAGCAGCGCTTAACTTCGGCGACTGCCTGAGTTACGCGGTGGCCAAGGTAAGCGGTCTGCCCCTGGCCTATGTGGGTGACGACTTCGCCCAGACCGATCTGGCATGATTCTCGCTGCGATTGTGCTGACCCTCGAGGGCCCCGCCCGCCCCCACCCCGACGGCTGGCGGGGGCTGGTGTATGGCCTGCTGAAGCAGATAGACCCCGACCTCCACAGCGCCCAGCCCAACCCCTTCAGCCTCTCGCTGGGGGGCCACGAGGGGGCCTGGTGGGTGCGGGTGGGCATTTTGCAGGAAAGCCTGTATGCCCGGCTCTCGCCCCACCTGTTTGGGCTAATGGGCCAGACCGTCCGGCTCAAGGAGCCGTTTCGGGTTACGGCGGTGTTGCAGGAGGAGCACCCCTGGGCCAGCGTGAGCAGCTACCCCCGGCTCTTCCAGGGCCAGGCCGGCGCCAGCCTGGGCCTCCAGTTCGCCAGCCCCACCTTCTTCCGCCGCAAAGGGCAAAGCTACCCTCTGCCCGAGCCAAAGCTGGTTTTCGACTCCCTGGCCCAGCGCTGGAACGCCTTCGCCCCCGCCAGGGTGCCCGAGGAACTCCAGGAAAGCTGGGAGCGCATGACCATCGCCCGTTTCCAGGGCCATACCCAGGCCATAAGGCCCAACCCCGACGAGCGTGGGGTGGGCTTTGTGGGGCGGGTGGTCTACTACCTGCCCGCCGCCAGTCCGGTGGAGACCCAGTGGATGCAAGCCCTGGGGCGGTTTGCCTTTTACGCCGGAGTGGGGGCCAAGACCAGTCTGGGGTTTGGGCGGGTGCGGGGGTTTGACCCTTTGCGAGACAGTGGGAGGACTGATGAACCGAAAGAAGGAGCAACTGCGGGAGCTTTGGACTCGGTATAAGAGCCTCTTGGGCCAGACAAACGCAAACCGAGCGGAGCCGTCTCCTCAGGCCAAAGAAGCTAAAGAGCTGTACGAAACACAAATCTGGCCCCTTACTAAAGAGGGTTTTACCGACCGAGGACAAGAGCGGTATGCGGCTTCCTTCCATACAGTAGGGACAACGCCAGAGCCTGTTATCCTTTCTGCTCGAGCGCTAGACGCTGAGAAGGTGTATTTGTTGCACACCAAAGACACCGAAAAACTTTGCGAACGGATCCGCTCCGAGTTGGGTTGGGGTGTTGATCGCGTCAAACCCCTCTTGGTAAGCCGCAGCGACCCAGAGGACATCTACAGGCAAGTGCGGGAGCAAGTAGACCGAATCAATCCAGCCGAACCCGTTGCTTTTGACCCGACTGGGGGTACCAAAGCCATGGTTTCGGGGCTGGCTATGTTTGCCTTTTCGTTAGCAGAAGAAGGTCGGGTAGCGCATGTTTACTATGTGGACAACGAAGAGTACGACGAACAACTTCGCCGCCCGGTAGCCGGAACCGAGTTCTTGAAGCGCCTCGAGAATCCCCGTGATGTAATACCCGACTGGCTCTGTAACCGTGCTAAGGAAGCGTATTTGCAAGGGGATTTTTCACGGGCAAAAAAGAACTTTATCCAAGCAGCGGAGCGAGAAGATAAGGCGCACAGCCTCGAGGCGGTTTTGTCGGAGGCTTACGAGTCCTTGGATTCCGCGCAGTTTGCACAGGCGAAAGCAAAGCTAGAGGAGCTGCTCAATCTTTTACAAAAGCACCCATACAAACAAAGCCCCCTTGCCAAGTACACGGACGCAATTGCCGCCCAAAAAGAGGGGCTCGAGGCCGTTATTCGGCTTGCGGATGCGCTGTCCGGCAAAGAACGGAGCATAGCCCCACTTGCCGAGCCAACAACGGCGGCTTGGACGCTGGCTGCTCTCGACTTCATGGCCACGCGTCGGCTCGATGCAGGCCGTATTGCCGAAGCCGTGTTGCTCCGCTACCGGGCCCTCGAGTTCTTCTTGCAGCACCGCTTGGCCCTGAGGGGCTTGGATACCGCCAAACCCGACTACCAAAAACTTTGCGAGACGGTTCAGATGAGCCTCGAGGATTTGCAAAACAAATATCAAGCTGAACGCGCGAAGGCGGGTCTGAAATCTGAGGAAAAGCTGGAACAGAAGACAGCCGTAGACTTTGTCACTGCTTTCTTCCTGCTTAGAGCCCTGGGGGATGAGGCTACCCTGGCAGTCAACCCCAACAAACTGGTGGGTCTGGCAAAGGCCCGCAACAGCTCGGTATTTGCACATGGGTTTGAGCCGCCCAAACAGGGTATGGCGGACGATCTTGTCCACGTATTACAAGCGCTAGTGGAAAAAGGAGTGCTACCCCAGGTGGCATACAATCCGATTCCCCTTGCATGACCCTCCACCTCACCGAGCAATCCGCCACCCTGCGCCTACGCCAGGGCCGCTTGCTGGTGGAGCTGGACGAACAAACCCTGGCCCAGCTCCCGGCCCGCAAGGTGCGGGGGGTGGTGGTCTGGGGCAATGTGCGCCTCACCACCCCGGCCCTGGCCTTTTTACTCCGGCAGGAAGTCCCGGTACTGTACGCCACCCTGGAAGGCCAGCTCTACGGCCAGGCCACCGCCCCCCAGAGCCTGCCCCCGGAGGTGCTGCGGGCCCAGTTACAGGCCCAGCTCAACCCCCTGCCCCTGGCCCTGGGGTTTGTCGAGGGCAAGCTGCGTTCGGCCATCTCGGTGCTGGAGCGCCTGGCCCGGCAGTTCCTGGTAGCGCCCCACCTTCAGGAACTGCGAGCAGCCCTGGAGGCCCTGCCCCAGGTTGCCCACCTGCAGGCCCTCCGGGGCGCAGAGGGCAATGCCGCCAGGGCCTACTTCGGCGGCCTGCAACAGGCCCTGTCGCCCTTTGGCTTTACCGGGCGCAACCGCCGCCCCCCCACCGACGCCGTGAATGCGGCCCTCTCATATGGCTACATGGTGCTCCTGGGCCGCACCCTGCTGGCTTTGCACCTGGCCGGGCTGCACCCCGAACTCGGCCTGCTGCACGCCGAGGGCCGCCGGGCGGCAGCACTGGCCTTCGACCTGATGGAGGAGTTTCGGGTTCCGGTGGTAGACGCCGTGGTGGTAGGGGCGTTTTTGCGGGCCGAGCTTCACCCCCAAAAGCACAGCGAGGCCAAAGGTGGCGGTGTGTACCTGAACGACGCCGGCCGCAAAACCCTCTTGCGCTTGCTGGAGGCCCGCTTTGCCCAGGAAGCCCAGCACCCCAGGGGCTTCCGCCAAACCTACCAGACGCTTATTGAAACCCAGGCCGCCCGACTCAAGGCCGCCTTGCTGGGCCGCGAACCCTATACACCCTTTTACCTGTGGAGGTGAGATGCCCGCCGAACGTTTTTACACCATTGCCTACGACATCCCCGACGATGGCCGCCGGGTCAAGGTGGCCAACACCCTCAAAAGCTTTGGCGAGCGCGTACAGCTCTCGGTGTTCGAGTGCTGGCTGAACCCGACCCAACTCCAGGAACTCAAACGGCTTTTGCAAAAAAAGGCCGATCTCACCCAGGATAGCGTCCGCATCTACCCCATTGGGGGCACGGTAGAGGTGCTGGGCCAGGGCCGCCTCACCGAAGACCCCGACTACCTGATTCTCTAAAACCCCCGTTACACCTGCCGTTACCCCACTTTCACAGGCCAAAAACCCCATCGCAAAGCCACGCCCATTTCTGCTAACACACCACAAATGCCCTCCCCAACGCTGTGGAAGCGCTTTGGCCAAACGACCCATTATGTTTTGCGCAAAATGCTATACTGATGGTGTTGGAATTTTCCAACGCGCTTCTTGACAGCAAGTTGTGGCGATGCTTATCGCACAGTACCGCCACAAAAAATCCAAAAGTGCAACTTTGTAAGTATCCATCGCAACAAACCGCACTTTTTGGAGAGTTATCCACAGGCAACCTGTGGATAACTGGTAGTTCTCATAAATACCCCCCTCGAGAGCCCTTTACAGAACGGCACTTAACGGGGTATGCTGTCGCAAAAAAATAGCCCCGTAAGGGGATTGCAACTCGGGAATGGTGGATGCTCGTGGGCGCAACATTACAGTCGCAAAAAAATAGCCCCGTAAGGGGATTGCAACTTCCATGTTTTACCTCTGCCCTGGATTACCCGCCAGGGCTAGTCGCAAAAAAATAGCCCCGTAAGGGGATTGCAACCCCAACCAGCAGGCGAACGACATCCCCGCACACGGGGGTCTCTAGTCGCAAAAAAATAGCCCCGTAAGGGGATTGCAACGCCAAAGAGGCTGCCCCGATGATTTCCTCGTTCTGGGGTCGCAAAAAAATAGCCCCGTAAGGGGATTGCAACATGTCCTCGAAGTAGTCAAGAACGCCGTCCTTGACCACCCGGTCGCAAAAAAATAGCCCCGTAAGGGGATTGCAACCCTGGAAAAGGCCCTGGGGGGAATGGTTACATACACCATGTCGCAAAAAAATAGCCCCGTAAGGGGATTGCAACAGAACGGGGCAGCCAAAGAGGCTGCCCCGATGATTTCCTGTCGCAAAAAAATAGCCCCGTAAGGGGATTGCAACACCTTGTAGAAAAAAGACGTGGTGTGCAGCACGTAGACGTCGCAAAAAAATAGCCCCGTAAGGGGATTGCAACCCCCGGAGCTGTGGGCCCCATACGGGGCCGAACAACTCCGGTCGCAAAAAAATAGCCCCGTAAGGGGATTGCAACTCATCCTCCACCACGAGGGTGGCGGAGGCCCCTGCCAACGTCGCAAAAAAATAGCCCCGTAAGGGGATTGCAACTTCGTGGGGAAAGACTATGAACGGGTGAGGGCCCTGATGTCGCAAAAAAATAGCCCCGTAAGGGGATTGCAACGATGGCCTCGCGGATCATTCCCAGAGCTTCTTCCTTGGGTCGCAAAAAAATAGCCCCGTAAGGGGATTGCAACCAAAGTATTCATCAAAGGCGGTTTCTACCGCCTTGAGTCTTGTCGCAAAAAAATAGCCCCGTAAGGGGATTGCAACTGGCCGACTACGGTGTATCGCACCCAGCCACCGTTGGGCAGGTCGCAAAAAAATAGCCCCGTAAGGGGATCGCAACCTCACGGCTATTCGTGGTGCGGGTGCGCGGCGACTCCATGCAGGGCTACGCCGATGATGGCACCCTGGTCATCTGCTACCGCGACGGCCTGCCTGAGCGCGGCAAGGTAGCGGCGGTGTGGTTGGCGGGCGACGGTGTGGTGATCAAGCGCTATCTGGGGGTGGAAAACGGCTTACTACTGCTGGGCAACAATAACGGGGCTTACCGGGCCGCATTCGAGGGTTCAGAGGGCAGCACCGTGGTAGGGGTGGCGATTGGTCGGTTTTTGAGGGGGTAGGCTACAACGATTTTTTGATTTGCTTCAAAAATTGTGCTGGAGTGAGGATTTTTAGACGCTTATGCTTGACCGAAACCATATGCTCGTCTCCACTTACCATGTATTGTGCGCGTGCTTCTATAGCCAAGTCGAGCAGTGGGCTGTCATCGTCGTCTTTGGAAAGGCCGCGCCTTTGTTTGGGTTTTATCACAAGGCAGGCTTTGCGTATTTCCGCTATCAGTTGGGCGCGTTCGTTAGGGGCGATCAAGTTTCCGAACTTTTGGTTCAGGATTCGCCGTATTTCTGCAATTTGGTACTCAGAGGTGCAAACTTCAAAAGCACCTTTTTCCCAGGCTTTGCGGATACGACGCGTAATGCTTCCCGGTTTAGACAGCAGGCTGGACACAAATACGTTGGTATCCAGCACTACACGCATCACTTTTTGATTCGAGCAACTATTTCGGCGTCGCTCAGGTTGATTCGTTTGCTGATTCGGTCGGCCACTTTGCCCAACGCCTTGACTGCCCTTTTTCGCTCTGTGGCGGGTGGGGTAAGCAGTAAGTCTTCGGCCAGAATGACGTCTATAGCTCTGGCCAGTTCTTTTTCCCAACCCTTCCCTTTGGCCCTTTTGAGGTCAGAAATCTTTTTGCCCAGTTTTTCGGGCAGCAGTACCACCATGAGGTCAGTGTAGCATGAAGCGATTTGCCCAATACATCCGGGTCAGCATCGGCCCCCCCAGGCCACTCGCTACGGCCCTACGGTGCAGGAAGAGTCCAACCGCAGGTATGTGACAGCCCAGGGCGGTGAGTTGGTGGCTACCTACCAGGAGGTGGACTCGAGGGCCAACCCCAGCCGGGCCGGTTTTGACCGGCTTCTGGCAGATGTTAGGGCGGACATGTTTGATGCAGTAGTGGCCTACAAGGTGGGCCGGGTCGGGCGGCTGGCCTTCATTTCGCTTCAGTTTGCTGAAGAGCTGCAACGGGCTGGTCTGGAAGTTCACGGGGCCAAGACCGGGGCCTACAACCTGAAGCGGCTCACAGACCGATTCCGCTACCAGATGGTCGCAAAAAAATAGCCCCGTAAGGGGATTGCAACTCTTCCCGGCTCTCAAAGAGAGCCACGAAGTCGCTTTCCGTGTCGCAAACAAATAGCCCCGTAGGGGTGGCGCGGGCGGTGAAACTTGCGCTGGCAAGGCCCCAGGGGTAGGGGTTGATTTTTGGGCCTGGGGGGTTGGTTATTTGGTATACCTGAGATATGGAAACCCAGACCCACAAAGTGCTGATCCTAACCGTAGGGCAGACCCTCGAGCCGCTCGAGTTCGCCCTGACCGAACACGCGCCGCTCAAGGGGGTGGTTTTTGTGGCGAGCCAGTCGAGCTATCCGGTAGCGGGCGATTTGCTCAAGCGGTACGGCGGCCAGTTCAATCACCATACCCTGCTCATCAGCGACCACGAAGACCTGAACGAAGCCTACCGCAAGGGCATTGAGGCCCTGCAAAAAGCCCTCGAGTGGGATGGAAGGCCCATCCTGGCGGATATTTCCGGGGGCACCAAAACCATGGTGGCGGGCCTTACCCTGGCCTTGAGCGGAAAGGGAGTGACCTTTAGCTATGTGGGCGGCAGCCAGCGCGACGCCCAGGGGCGGGTGGTGAGCGGCAGTGAGCGCATACGCCTGCTGGAAGACCCCACCCAGCGCTACGGCCTGCGGGAGTGGGAGGGCTTTCGGCGGGCCTGGAATGGGGCCGACTTCATTGCCGCTCAGGACTTTTTGAGCGAGCTGCTGGCCCGGCCCCTGACCCCCTCGGAGCAGCGCTTTTATACCCACCTGAAAGGGGTGGCGGAGGCCATGCTGCACTGGGATCTGTTTCGCCATAAGGCGGCCTGGCAGAAGCTGGAGGCGCACCTCGAGCCCGCCCTGACCATTGCCGAAGCCTGGGGGCACGGGGCCAAGGTGCGGGTGCTGGAGGGGCTGCAGGAGGCCCAGGCCCGCCTGCGCCAGATTTTGGACAAAGAAGGTAAGCCCACCCGTGCTTTGCTCTCGGACTTGCTTGCCAATGCCGAGCGGCGGGTGGCGCGGGGGCGCTACGACGACGCCCTGGCCAGGCTCTACCGAGCGGTGGAGCTGGCTGCCGAGGCCGACCTGTACGAGCGCACCGGCATTGAGCTGCGACAGGCTTCTACCTACCCCGACTCGCTCCGAGAGTTTGCAGGTCGCAAAGCGCCCGGCCTGAAGGAAGCTCTTGGGCTAATTTTTGAAATGGACAGCCGCCTGGGCCATAGCGGAACCCTGGCCCAGCGCCTGTACGGCGATTACTCAAACCAGCTCCAGGGCTTGCTGCAACAGCGGCACCAGAGCATCCTGGCCCACGGAATCAAGCCGGTTAAGCCGGAGGCCCTCGAGGGTTTGCAGGCCTACCTGCGGGGCCTGGGCCTCGAGCCTGCCCCGGCCTGGCCTGCTTTTTAGGGCTTGATGGGGTGGGGGTTCTGGGTGTAGGGTGTGCTAAGGCCCGCTAGGGCCCACACAACCCGGCGAAAGTTTTGGTGCCTGGGCGCGTAGCTCAGGCTTAAAGTGGGGAAGTCCGGTGCAAGTCCGGCACTGTCGCGCAACGGTAACGGCGCATTGGGGTAGATGGGCACAAAGCCTTTCAACCACCGCCCGAAGTCCGAATACCTGCCAAAACGCCTTCTTACTCCGATACGGAAGGCACCTCTCGCAAGAAGGGGGAGTTTCGGGGAACCTATCCACATAGCGTCCTCACTCCCGAGGGCGTTTTTTTATGTCCGGTGGCAATGGCAGCCCACCACCGATGAAAAGAACGTCCCTCACGCGAAGCCGGGTTGGGAAAGGACGCAGCATGAAAAGACCGCTCTGGCTCATGAACCTGGCCGTTTCCCCGTACCCTTACCGGCAGCCTGGGCCGCAGCGTCCCCCCCGAGGCGGGCTCCCGGCGCACCCTGACCCCAGTGCACTGGGTGTGGGCGTCCTGATGCCCATGCTGGGTGGACTTTTCTTCCTGTACCTGCTGTGGTGGGGGGCGAGGAAATGAGCGGGGAAACCAGAAACTGGCCGAGGCAGACAGGAAGGTTCCAGACCTCGGCCGATCCGCACGAGGCGGCAGCTTCGCCAACGGCCCGCGAGCCCCTTGCTGCTTTCGGCGTATCGTTCTCCTACCGCAACCAGGCGGTGCTGCGGGAGGTGACCCTCGAGCTCCGCCCCGGCGAGTGGCTGGCCCTGCTGGGCCCCAACGGGGCGGGAAAGAGCACCCTGCTGCGCCTGATGGCGGGGTTGCTCCAGCCCGGCGCAGGCGAGGTGCGGCTGGGTAGCGAGCCGCTGGCGCGGCTCTCGAGCTGGGCGCGGGGCCAGCAAATTGCTTTTTTGCCGCAAAACGGCGGCTACCCCGAAGACCTCACGGTGGAGGAGGTGGTGATGCTGGGGCGCACCCCGCACCTGGGGTTGCTGGGCCGGGCCGGGAAGGCCGACTGGGCCGCGGTTGAATGGGCCATGGGAGAGACCCAGGTGGCCGCCTTTCGCCACCGCCTGCTGCCCACCCTTTCCGGCGGGGAGCGCCAGCGGGTGTTGCTGGCCCGGGCGCTGGCCGCCCGCCCGCAGTTTTTGCTCTTAGATGAGCCCACCAACCACCTCGACCTGCACCACCAGGCCGAATTCATTGGCTTGTTGGCGGGCTTGCGGGCCCAGGGCATGGGCATCCTGACGGTGCTGCACGACCCCAACCTGGCCCGCCGGGCGGATCGGGTGGCCTTTTTGCACCAGGGTCAACTCACCGCCCTGGGCAGCCCCCTCGAGGTGCTCCGGGAGCCCCTCTTGCAGTCGGTGTACGGGGGCTGGGTGCGGGTGCATGAGGTGGGGGGCGAGCCGGTGGTGCTTCTGGGAGGGTAGATGCAGGCCAGCCTCAAGGTGACCCCCACCCTCTTGCTACTAGACCTGGGCGAGGTGCGCCGCCTGCATACCCAGGACGGCCCCCGGCTGGCCCGCTATATTGCGGTGCTGCGCGAACCGCAGGCCCGCTGTGTGCGCTTGCGAGGGGTGGGGGTTTCGGCCCTGATGCGAAAGGGCATCCCGCCGGGAGAGACCCTGCTCTACACCCTGCCGGACGACCCGTTGGACTTCGAGCAGGAAGGCCCCAACCTGCGCCTGCCGGGGCTCCGGCTGTACCTGAGCGGCCCCCCGGAGTTTGTCGAAACCCCCTTTTACGCCTGGGTGGAGTCATGAGCGAACTCTGGCTGGTGCGCCACGGGCAGACCCCCTGGAATGCGGAGGGTCGGCTGACGGGCTGGACGGATGTGCCCTTGACCCCCCTGGGCGAGGAGCAGGCCCGGGCCCTGGCCGGGTGGCTCTCGGCAGAGCGTTTTGAACGGGTGCTGGCCTCGGATTTGCAGCGAGCCGTGCACACCGCCCGGCTGGCCTACGGCGAGCCCCAGGGGATGTTTGCCGAGCTGCGCGAGCTGCACTTTGGCGACCTCGAGGGCCTGCGCTGGGCCGACCTGCCCGAAGCCCAGCAGAACGCCCTGCGGGCCTTCGAGGGCTTCCAGGCCCCCGGCGGAGAGGCCACCGCCACCCTGCGGGCGCGGGTGTACGGGTTCTTCAACCAACTGCCGCCAGGCCGTCACCTGATCTTCACCCACGGGGGGGTGCTGCGGATGGTGCTGCGCGAGTTCGACCAGGATCGCTTCCTGCCGCCCTGCGCGGTGCTGGGGCTGGACTGGGCTCGCAAGCGGGTGCTGTTTGTGCGCGGGGAGGGGGCCGATGGAAGCTAGGCTCATCCTGGTGACGGGGGGCGCACGCGCGGGCAAGAGCGCCTTTGCACAGGAGTGGGCCCAGGCCCTGGGCGATGGGCAGGTGAGCTTTATCGCCACCGCCCAGGCCCTCGACGACGAGATGCGCCAGCGCATTGCCCGGCACCAGGCCGAACGCCCCCCAGGCTGGGAGACCCTGGAAGAGCCCCTCGAGGTGCCCTACACCCTCTCGCAGGCCCAGGGCCGGGTGGTGCTCCTGGACTGCCTGACCCTGTGGGTTTCCAACCTGATGCTGGCCGAGCGCGAGGTTTTGCCCGAGGTCGAGAACCTCCTGGCGGCTCGAGCCGAAACCGGCAAAACCCTGCTGGTGGTCACCAACGAAGTGGGCATGGGCATCGTGCCCGACAACACCCTGGCGCGGCGCTACCGCGATCTGCTGGGTGCGGCCAACCGCCGCATCGCCGAGGAGGCCGATGTGGTGTATCTGCTGGTTGCGGGGATTCCCCTGAAGCTCAAGTCGTTGTAGGAGAGGGTCGAGAGTCAAGTGTCGAGGGTCGAGAAATGAGTGTGCGACGCATACCCGTAAGATGCCCCGGTTTACCAATGGTTGCCAGACATAAAGCGTTTGGCCTTCAGCTTTGGGCTTTTGATCCCACAACCCCTGCAAATCTAACTGGTTTATGAACTTTCATGTCCAACCCGTTTCCCAGGACTGGCTCCGGCAAGCCCAGACCTACCAGAACACCCTGACCAAGCCGCCGGGGTCGCTGGGGTTTTTGGAGGCGCTGGGCTGCCAGCTGGCCGCCATCCAGCAGACCCTGCACCCCCAGCTGGGCAAGGGTGCGGTGGTGGTCTGTGCCGCCGACCACGGCGTGACCACCGAGGGGGTCTCGGCCTACCCGGCAGAGGTCACCGCGCAGATGGTACAGAACTTTCAGGCCGGTGGGGCGGCCATCAACCAGATTGCCCGCGCCGCCGAGGCCGAGGTCTGGGTGGTGGATGTGGGGGTGCGGGCGCCGCACCCTCTGGCTTCGGTGGGGCTGGGGGTGTCCAGGGTTCGTCCGGGAACCGGCAACATCCGCCTCGAGGCCGCCATGACCCTGGCCGAGGCCGAGCAGGCCATCCGGGTCGGGGCAGAAGCAGCAAAGGCCGCCATCGCAAAGGGGGCTACCCTGCTGGCGGCAGGCGACATGGGCATCGGCAACACCACCGCCTCGGCGGCCCTCACGGCGGCTTTGCTGGGTGTGCAGCCCGAGGTGGTGACGGGGCGCGGCACCGGGGTGGACGACGCGCAGTACCGGCGGAAGCTCGAGGTCGTCCGCGCGGCGTTGCACCGGGCCGAGGCCCGCCTGGGCCCACTTTCCAAAGCCGACCCGCTGGCGGTGCTGGCCGAGCTGGGCGGCCTGGAAATCGCGGCCATTGCCGGGGTCTTTCTGGCCGGGGCCGAGGCGGGCTTGCCCCTCGTGACCGACGGTTTTCCGGTGACCACCGGGGCCTTGCTGGCCTGCCGTATCGAGCCCAGGGTGCGCGATTATCTGTTTGCCGGACACCGCTCGGTGGAGCCGGGGCACACCCGGCAGTTGGAAGCCCTGGGGCTCAGGCCCATCCTGGAACTCGACCTGCGCCTCGGCGAGGGCACCGGGGCGGTGCTCAGCTTCCCGGTTTTGCGGGCGGCAGCAGCGGTGATGGCGGGCATGGCCACGTTCTCCCAGGCGGGGGTGTCGCAGACTGGGGAGCCGTAGAAATCTCGTCCAGGGCGAGATGATCAACCGGCTGGAGTTGGCCAAAGCCGAAGGCTAAGCGCCAAACGGGGTTCAGTCTACGCAGTCCTGCTATAGCTTTGAGAAACCCTGCCAGGGGACGACAAACATAAGCCAGATTGATATTCATTCCAGCAAAGCCTGTAGAATAAATCCAGGGAAACCTGCCATGCCAAGAACCGATCTCCAAGAGAACGTGGACTACTACCTGGAAGGGGGTCTGCTCGTCTTCACCGAGACATACCACCTGCGGCGGGGCTACTGCTGTGGCTCCAAGTGCCGCCACTGCCCCTACCCCAAAGAGATTCAGGCCCAGACCATACAGCTCAGGCTCGAGGGCCGCCCCATCAAATCCCGCGAGGCGTTCGAGGCCCGTTTCGGGTCGGTTCTGGTAAAACCTTAAGCAGTGCGTCCCTTCTGGCTGGCCGTCGGCTTCCTGACCACTTTCCCCACTCCCCCCCTGGGGGAGGTGCGGGATGGCGAGATGAAGGCAGCCTCGGCATTTTATCCCGCAGCAGGCTACCTGATTGGAGGGGTGCTGGCCCTGGTGGCCTGGCTCACAGCAGCCCTGCCCGATGGTCTGCAAGGAGCCATTCTGCTGTCGGTCTGGCTGGCCTGTACTGGCTTGCTGCACCTGGATGGCCTGCTCGACTCCGCCGATGCGCTCCTGTCCATGAAGCCCCCAGCCGAACGCCTGCGCATTCTGGGCGATGTGTACCTGGGCAGCTTCGCCTTTGGGGTGGGGTTTGTGGTGTTGCTCTTGAAGTGGCAGTTGCTGGCGGCGGCGCCCTCACCGTGGTCGCTTCTGGCCCTGCCTGCGGTGGTGCGCTTTGCCCTGCTCCTGCCCATGAACCTGTTCCCTGCGGCCCGCCCGGAAGGGCTGGGGGCTCGGAGCCGCGAAGGCCGGGTGGTTCCGGCGTTCCTCATGGCTCTGCCCGCGCTGGTGGCTTTTCCCTGGGTGGCCCTGGCGGTAATAGCAACCATGCTCTTGCTGGCTTACTGGGCTGCCGGCAGGCTGGGGGGTGGGCTTTCGGGCGATGTGTACGGGATGCTGGTGGAGCTTGGAGAGCTGGCGGGGTTGTTGGTAGCGGTGGTCTGGCTGGGATAGCACCTCTTTGCCCTGAAAAAGTCTCCCCTACCGCGTAGCAACTGCATACCCCGTGGCGGATACACTGGGAAGTGGAGAACCGCTTACACCACCAGCGAGATGCGGTGTTGGGAGAGGATGCCCCACGCAGCCGCAAGGGGGCAGTGGGGCTGATGTACTAATCCCCATGCTCAGCTCAAGATAATCCGATGGTTGTGATAAAAGTCTATAGGTAGACTGGTATCCAATGCAAGGCCGCCGCTGGCTGATCTATGCCACCGCACTCCTCTGGCTTCCCCTGGTCATGGCGGGCGGTTCGCTGCTCCTCACCCGTGCGGTAGCGGCCCCGCTGTTCATCGCCTACCTGAGCCTTTTTTGCCTGCTTGCTTCGCTGGTGTTGTTCTGGGTGGGTATTGCCGGGCTGCTGCGCCGAAGGCTCCGGGTGGCCGACCTGCTCTGGTTGGGGTTGTACGGCGCTGGGGCCTTGCTCTACACCCAGCTTACCGGTGTGCTCAGACCGTAAAGCTGCGGGTATTTCCGGCTTACGGCAGGGGCTCCAGCCCAAAGTGCTGCACAATGCCCCTGGCAGCCTCTGCGGGTGGCGTTTCGCTCGTGTCTATTCGCAGGCTTTCCACAAAGGGAATGGCCTGTAAGGCCCCCTGCTCCAGCATCTGCAAAAGCCGCTCGCGGTTGGTGAGCTTCTTGAGGGGTTTGCGCTCGGGGCTTTGGATTCGCTCCAGGAGCACTTCACGGGGGGCTTCCAGCTTGACGAAAAGGGGCTCAATACTGGATGCTTCACAGACTTCCAGCACTTGCCGGATAAACTCATCGCTGCTGGGCGGGGTGTAGACGAAGGTGAAGATGAGCCCCTGCTGCCCCATCTGGGCCATCTGCCGAAAGGTAAAAAGCCGCAATGCGCGCAGGAGCTGCACGTACTCCGGGCTGCCCCACGCAAAGAGCCTGGCCGCGTAGTCAATGGAAAGGTGGTTGTCGAAGACGGGATAGCCGGTGAGCCGGGATAGTTCCCTGGCCACCGTGAGCTTGCCCACCGCTGCCGGACCGTAGAGGTAGAGCAGCTTCATAGGGCCTCGGCCTCCCGCAGGGCTTGCTCGAGCAGCCCCAGAAGCCCCAGCGCCGCTGCCCAGTGGCGCAGATAGGCCCAATCCAGGTGGGTCTGTACCCGCAAAATGCCCAGCACGTCGCCCCACTGCCGCTCGGAGACGCGCCCGCCCAGTTCGTACCAGCGCAGCTTGTGCAGCAGAGTATCCTCGGCAGTGGAAAAAGCGATGCTCTGCGGAGGCGCAGGTTCGTCCATGGTGATCCGAAGTTCGCGGGCAAAGGCACTTTGCTCGAAGGGGGTGGGCTGGGGGAGAAACAGGTCAACCTTGATGGCGCTGGCAAAGTGCAGGAGATTGAAGCCCGAACGACGCTGGATGGCCTCCAGGGCGTGCTCGGTGTCGAAGTAAAAATCTGGCCCCAGCAGCTTAGCCAAGGGCGCGATGTGGTGTGGCCGCAGGTCGGCCACGATGTCTATGTCCAGGGTCATACGCGGCACCCCCAAGGCCGAGCTGGCCACTGAGCCCCCGACCCGGTAGGGGACGCCTGCTTGCTCGAGGGCGGCGGTGACGGTCTTTAGAACCTGGAGGGTCTCGTTCATGGGTCGGATTTCTCGCGTAACTGCTCGGCCAGCATAGCCCCGTAATGAAGCCGCACCCACTCGATACGGGCCAGACGTGCGTTACCCAGTTTTTGCGTCAGCACCTGGCGCGAGAACCCAATAGCGGTAGCCGATAAAGAGGCCATGATCTGCAACCGCCTTGCCGGGCTGCTCTGCCGCAGTAACTCAATTTGCAGCCGCGCCACTTTGGGGTCGGTGTCGGAAAGCCCCGCCATGAGGCCAGTTTAACGCAGCGCCCGCCCGGCCAGCAGCGCGGCCAGGAGCGAGACCCCCAGAGCCGCCCCCTGGCTCCACAGCGCGCTTTGCCCAATAAAGGGCGGGTACACCAGCCCCGCCACCGTGCCCCCCAGGTAAAAAGCGGCCACATAGGTGCCGCTCACCCCGCTACCGCCCTGCCCCGAGACCCCGCCCGCAATGGCCTGGGCGGTAAAAATGCCCGCCATCATGAGCACAAACCCCAGCAGAATCCAAAAGGGTTGGTCGGGAAGCTGTACCAAAAGGCCCAGCGCCACTACCCCAAAGGCCAGCCGAAAAGCCCGCACCGCACCCAACCTCTTTACCCAAACACCAGCCAGGGCGCTGCCGGGAATGCCCGCCAGGTAGGCGAAAAAAATCCCCCCAATCTGGCCTTGGGACAGACCCAGGGCCTCGAGGCGGTAGGGCAGCAGGTTGGCCACGAAAAAGTTAACAAAGAGCAGGGCAAAGCCCAGGGCATACAGGGGCCAGGCCGACAGGGTGTAGCGGGGGGCCGGCAGGGCCAGATGGTTGCGCTCTCGCAGCACGAAAAGGGCAATGACCGCCACCGGCAGCGCCAGCAAAACGATGGCCAGGCGTTCGCCCACCCCCTCGGCCAAAAGCCCCCCCAGCCCACGCCCCAGCCCCCCACCCAGCACATTCCCGGCCACCCAAAAACCGGCCATCTGGGCGTGTTTGCGGGGGTACAGCCTGGGCAGGAGGGCCAGCGAGAGCCCCGGCACTGCCGCCGCAAAGACTCCCTGGAGCGTGCGGCACAGCGTCCAGATTTCCAGGCTGGGCGCAACCCCGGCCAGCACCCCAAACAAGCCCACCCCGAACAGCCCGCCGCCGATCACGGTGCCTACCGGCAGGCGAATGCGCGGCACCACCGGCGAGAGCAGCACCAGCACCAGAAAGGGCAGGCTGATGCCCAGGTGGGTGCTGCCGGGGGCGGTGCCGAAGAGGCGCTCCAGTCCGGGTAGCATGGGCACTACCGAGTACAGCGCTACGTAGATCAAAATGCCCGAGGGAACGAGAGCCCAGGCCATGCTGCAAGCATATCCGCAGCAGCCAAAACCCCAAATCCCGCGGGAACCCTGGTGCCGTAACGCAAGGGGCATGGTTTACGCCCACTTTGGGCAAATGAAGCCCAAAAACCCACCTACAATGGCGCTTATGGTGCATTCTATTGAATCCGTCTGGCCATGGTTCCGGCGCCTGTATTGGAATATGGCCCTGCTCCTGGGGGTTGCCCTGGCCCTGCCGCAACTCTGGCTCGAGCAGAGGGTGATTCAGGTTTCAGCGGTAGTCTATCTGCTGGTTACCCTGGCGGCCTTTCCGCTGAGCCGCCGCTACCCCAAAACCGCCCTGGTTGCGCACCTGATTGCAGCCCTGGGAATCTTCGTATGGGCCAGCCAACAGCCCTGGACGGCCCTTGCCCTGGGGTGGGATCGGGAGATGGCCCTGTATGCCAGCGCCACCGTGGCCACCCTGGGTCTGACGGTGCTGGCCCTGTTTGGCGGGCTGTGGGTGATGGTAGGGGGGGCCATTCTCCTGGCGATGCTGCTTCCGCACCCGGCTTCAGGGTTGTACTGGGCGGTATGGCCGCTATGGGTTCTGGGTGGGTTGGTCGGGTTCTCGGTTTTCAAAGCGATCCACAAACTCGAGGCCACCCACCAGGAGCTCTCCAAAGTGGCCCTGCGGGATCGCCAGACCGGCTTGAGCAATCACCTGGCCCTCGAGGCCGACTACGAGCGCTACCAGGCCCTGGCCAGCCGCAGCGACCAGCCGCTGCTTTTCTCTTACTGGCTGCTGGGGGTCTCCCAGCAGCGCCCCCAGCTTCTGCAGGAGCTGGCTCAGGTAATGCAAGATGCCCTGCGCCAGGGGGACGGGCTTTACCGTGTGGGCGAAGACCAGTTCTGCGGCCTGCACATCGGGCTGGTGAGCGGGCACGAGCTGACCGAGCGTTTGAGCCGGCGGTTTCCCCAGGCCCGGGTGGTCTGGGTGGTGTGCAACGGCCTAACCCTGGAAGAGGCCTTGAAACACGCCCAGGATCTGCTATACCGCAGCCCCCGGCAGCCCATCCGGCAGCTGGCTTCGATTCCCAAAGCGTAAATCCGGAGCCGATGGCTCATAGCCTATAGCCGATAGTCAATGGTCTATGGTTTATGGCTTGTGGCTGATGGGTGTCGGCATGACAACTGCTTTATAGATGTTCAGCCCAATAGGCCCCTTCGGGTAATCTGAGCGGGATGCGGGTCTTGAAGGTTGCCCTGCCCCTGCCCATTGAGCCTATGTCGTACCTGCCCCCCCATGCCGATACGCGGGGGGACGACGCGCTGGGCTACCGGGTGGTGGTGCCCTGGCGTGGCGAGCTGCGGGTGGGGATGGTGGTGGGGCGCGAAGAGGGGCAGCATAAGAGCTTTGCCCTGCGCGAAGCCATTGCCTACCTGGACGAGCGGCCCTGGCTACGGTCTGCCGAAATCGAGTACCTGGCCCTGGCAGCCCGCGACAGCTTTTGTACGGTGGGCACGCTACTAAATGACCTGTTGCCGTTCCTCGAGCCCCCCCTGCTGCACCGGGTGCGGCTGTTGCCCGAGGCCGACCCGGCGGTGCTGCCCAGGGGCCTGGAGGCCCTGGCCGAAGGCTGGCAGGAGGCCCGGGGCTTTGACCCCAAGCTCTTGGATTATCTGCGCGAGGCCGGGGTTTTGCAGGAAGAAGTGTCCGAACAGCACAGCCGGCAGCAGGCCCTGGTGGTGTTGCAGGAGCCCTCGGAAAAACTCGGCGAGAAGGCCAAAGCAGCCTGGTATGCCCTGCGCGACCTGCGGCAGGTGGAAAGCATGGCGGCGCTGGCCCGGGCGGCGGGCGTGGGGGTGGGGGTGGTGAAGGGCCTGGTGGACAAGGGCTACATCGGCTTTGTGGAGGTAGAACCGGCCTCCGAAGCGGTGGTGGCGCGAAAACTCGAGCCCCTACCTCTCCCCACCCTCCCGGTGCGGCTGGAAGGGGGGCGGCTCCTGGAGCGTATTCGCGCCCTGGTTTGGCTGGTACAGGACGGGCCAGCCCTGGTGCTTTTCCCCGAGGTCTCGCTGCTCAAAAAATTCCAGCCGTTCTTCCCCCAGGCCATCGTTTTTCACGGCGAGATGAAGGCCGAGGAACGCCGCAAGGGGTGGGCGCAGGTGGCTGCGGGGGCCGGGCAGCGAGAGCTGGTGCTGGCGACCTACCAGGGGCTGCTGTTGCCGCTGGATTTCAAACGCCTGGTGCTGGTAGAGGAGGCCTCGGAAGCCTACAAGCTACCGGGGGGCTCGAGGGCCTTTGTGCCCCGGCTGGCCCGGCTACGCGCTTTGGGGCTGGGCGCTTCCCTGCACTTTTGTGCGGGCGTGAATAGCCTCGAGGTCTGGAATGAGCCCGCCCACCATCTGCCGCCGCCGACCCCCCGTTTGCACCTGCTGGACATGCGGCTGGAGCGGGGCTGGCCCCTTTCGGGCGCGGCCCTTGCGCTGTTAAGACAGGTGCAGGAGAAAAAACGCCAGGCCATCGTGCTCTCGGCACGTCGCGGCTACAGTGCGGTACTGCGCTGCAAGCAGTGCGACTGGAAGGCCATGTGCCCCAACTGCGCCCTGCCGCTGCGCTATCACAAAAGTGGTCGGGTGGGTCTGTTGCAGTGCCACCAGTGCGGCCACGAGCAAAAGGCCCCCGACCTCTGCCCGAACTGCCATTCGGACGTCTTTGACCCCAAGGGGCCGGGGGTGGAGTGGCTCCTGGAAGCCCTGGCCCAGCACCTCCCGGCCCTGCCCCGCTACCGCTACACCGCCGACGCCAAGGACGACCTGGGCCACCTGCTGGCGGGCGAACCGGGCGTGCTGGTGGGTACAACGGCCATCTTGCGGGGGCCGGTCTTGCCGGAGCTGGCCCTGGTGCTCCTGCCCTATGCCGACGGCTTTATCCTCGAGTCCGACTTCCGGGCGGGTGAGCGCTACTACCGGCTCTTGTGGCAGCTCACCGACCTGCACCCCCACCGCCGCCCCTTGCTGGCCTTGCAGACCTTCGAGCCCGCCCACCCCGCCCACCGGGCCCTCGAGCGTCAGACGAGGCTGGTGCAGCCAACCGAATCCTCCCCCTCGCTCGGTGGGCTCGCGCCTGACGGCCTCGAGCACGCCGACCCCCAGGGCTTTATGAAGATGGAGCTGGCCCTGCGTCAGGCCCTGGGCTACCCTCCGGCTAGCCGGATGGTGAAGCTCGAGGTGGCCCACCCCAAGGAGGCCGTGGCCCGCGACGCCATCCTTCAGCTTGCCGCAGCGCTCAAACCTAAAGCCGAGCCGGGCGAGCTGCTGGGCCCGGCCCCGGCCCCTGTGGCCCGCCTGCGGGGCCAGTACGTGTTTCACCTGCTCCTCAAAAGCTCGGAAGCCCGCATCCAGACCCTGATGGAAAACCTGCCCCCCGTACGCGGGGCGCGGTTACGCATAGACCCCGACCCCCAGAGCTTTGTGGGGTTGCTCGAGGATTAGTTTTTCAGAAGTAGACCGTGTACATGCTCGTGCGCACCCAGGTTTCTTCAGGTTATCGAGCAGGAATACCCTAAATGCATTTAGCGGATAAAGAGACCTTGACTACAAAAAGTGGGGTGGGGAAGCTCCTAATATCGTGTTATCAACACAAAAACGTCCGCGCCTGCAACATGCGTTCCCTTCCAAGGAGGTGTGATGGTGCGTATTGCTCGTACTGCATCGGTTTGGCTAATGATTGCTGCTGATTCTGGCTGGCTGCTCGAGTACACCCAAGCTGGACAACGGCTTGCTGGTATGCGGTAGTCGCATACGGAGTGGCGCTTGCTTCGTACTACTCTGTTTTGAGGGCACATGGTTGCCTACTCTAGTGTCAACACGCAACTGCACGCTGCATAGTTCTATTCGCCCTCCAATGATGGCGGCCAGTTTAGAAAACAGACTTTTTTCTCGGAGGAGCCTATGACCCAAGAATCTCAAAAAGTGATTCCACCATACTTCCAGGTACTGCTCATGATTGCCCGCGGGCTATATTTCACAGCGGGGAACCTAATGTTTGTGGCTGAGTTTCTCCAATGGAGAGCAAAAGGCTACACCTGGCCAGAACCGTCGGTCTGGCTTGCCCTGCTGGGCTTAGTACTGATGTTCCAGGCGTTTTTTGGTTTGACCTACAAGTGGTTGCGTACCTTTATGCGAGTGCAGCCCGTGCTGGTTGCTTACACTTTATGGAGCATGGTTGTGACAGGAGCGGGATTTTTGGTGCTTGCCTTTTTCTGGGCAATCACTTAGCCGCGTAGGATGGGCGCATGGCGTTTACCATCCGCCCCTATGCGCCCGCCGACCTGCCCCACCTTTACCGCGTCTGCCTGCTCACCGGCGACAGCGGGGCCGATGCCAGCGGGCTGTACCGCGACCCCGACCTGCTGGGTCATATTTACGCCGCGCCCTATGCGGTGCACGAGCCCGACCTGACCTTTGTCCTCACCGACGAGAAAGGGGTGTGTGGCTATGTGCTGGGCTGCCGCGATTCAAATGCGTTTGCCGCCTGGATGGAAGCCGAATGGCTGCCGCCGCTGCGGTATAAATATCCCCTGCCGCCCGAAGGGGACGTCTCCAAAGATGCCGCCATGATTCGACTGATTCACAAGGGCTACATTCCCTCGAGCCTCAACCCCGAATACCCGGCCCACCTGCACATAGACCTGCTGCCCAGGGCTCAGGGCCAGGGCCAGGGCCGCAAGCTGATGGAGGTGTTCCTGAACCGGCTGCGCGGGCTGGGCGTTCCGGGCGTACACCTGGGGGTGGGACAGCGCAACGCGGGCGCGGTGGCCTTTTACGAGCGCATGGGGTTTGTGCGCTTGCAGACCTTCCCCTGGGGCTACGAGTACGGCCTGAAGCTGTGATGGGGTTGGAAGCGCACCGCCTACCTCCCACCCTCCACCCCCACCCTGTGCATCCAAGAAAGTTGGCTACATACCTGAAGTTGCCGCAACGACCCTCGTCTTCAACCCGAGGCAATCAGGGTAATGGCCACCAGCGAGAGCAACACCCCCACGGTCTGGCCCCGGCTCAGGTGCTCGCGCAGCAAGCCCCAGGCCAGCAGGGCGGTGAAGGCCGGGTAGAGCGAGGAAATCACGGCGGCCACGTCCAGGCGGCCCGTCTGGGCGGCCACCAGAAAAAGCACGTTGCCCCCAGCATCCAGCACCCCGGCCAGGCCCACCAGGCCCAGGCTGGCGAAGAGCCGGGCTTCCCGGCGGAGCGCTCCCAGGCAGAAGACCAGCCCCAGCATCAGGGTGGTGGCCACCAGCTTGGCTATAGCCGAGGGCCAGAAGAGGCCCTCGACCTGGTGAATCAGGGCGAAATAGCCCCCAAAGCCCAGCCCGGCCAGAAACGCATAAACCAGGCCCCGCGTGGGGCCCGCGCCGCCTTCCGGGCGGGCGGCCAGCCAGACCCCCAAAAGCCCCACCCCAAAGCCCAGCAGTTGCAACGGGGTGGGGAGGCCCTCGAGCGCAAACCCCACCAAAGCCGCCAGGGCCGCCCCCACCACCCCGGCAATGGGCGCTGCCAGCCCCATCTGCCCGGCTTCGAAGGCTCGGTACAGGAACACCAGCCCCACGCAGCCCGCCAGCCCTGCCGCCATGCTCCAGGGAATGTCCTGCGGCTGAAAGGCCTCGGCCCGCAGCAAGGCCAGCCCCACAAAGAGCAAAAACCCGGTGAAATGCACCAGCAGGGCGATCAGGTAGGGGTTGAGCCGCCGCGAGGCCACCCCCCCGCTAAAGTCGCCTGCCCCCCAGGAGATGGCGGAGAGCAACGCGAAGGAAACAGCAGCCAGTTCAGCGCTCATGAAGGTCTCCACAGGAAACGGATTCTGGTCATTACCATTCTTGTCATCATCTGTTGCCGCAGTGTTTTGTCGTTGGCTTTGGGCAACCCCTATGCGCTTGCTCGAGAAGGAGTTCTTTGTTTGATGTTCCCCGTAGGTTGCTAACGCTGGTTGTTTTGCAGCCAGGCCACAAAGCTATTGACCACATCCTGATCGCCTATCAGGTCGGGCTGGCGCACCACTGCCTCGAGGAAGGCTCGCACCACCGCTTCGTCGGCTTTTTCCAGCAGCTCGACGATGCTCTGGCCGCTGTAGGGGCCCCTTAGGAGCGGGCGGTTCAGGCTGGCGTTGCGCCTCGCACTCGGGGCGGCTTCGCGCAGGGCGGCCTGCACCTGCTGGATCACCAGGGCCTCGCCCTGGGGGGAGAGCATCTGGGCGCTACTCAGCAAGGGGGCGTTGCCCAGGTTGCGCAGTTCCACCCCCGCCGTGTAGAGCTGGCGGGCCAGGCTGGGTTTCCCGGCGGTGAGCGAAAGGCGGGCGCTGGCCGTGCCGTAGAGCACCTCGAGGGTGTAGGTGCCCTCGGCAGGCAGCCGCACTGCCGCCCCGGTCTGCACCAGGCCGGTGGTCAGGGGCCGCACCGCAACGGCTTTGCTGGCGCTTTGCAGTAGCT
Organism: Meiothermus sp. CFH 77666; assembly: GCF_017497985.1. Lineage (NCBI taxonomy): Bacteria > Thermotogati > Deinococcota > Deinococci > Thermales > Thermaceae > Meiothermus > Meiothermus sp. CFH 77666. Next base: position 10,084 of record NZ_JAGDFV010000030.1, on the reverse strand, counting down.
GGCCCTGGGCGTCCAGCAAGCGGGTGACCAGGGTGGCCGCGCCCAGGTAGGGAAACCCCTCGAGGCTCACCTGCGGGAACACCGCTTCGCCCGCCGCAAAGGGACGGGCCTCGAGGTCGTCGGCCCGCAGCATCAGGCGTTGTAGCGAGAGGGTGGTTTTGGCCTCGGCCATCTGCTTCAGGGCGCGGTTCGCCCAGGCCGAGAGCGGGCTTTTGGGGTGGTTTTGCAAAAAGCTTCGGTAGTGCCCCATGGCCTGCTCCCTCAGACCGGCCCGCTCGGCCAGGTAGCCCTGCCAGAACTCCAGCCGGGTCTCCTGGGTTTCCTGCAAGTCCTTGAGGGCGGCCTGGAACTCTGAGCCCTCGTCTACCCGCAGGGCCAGGTTGTAGGCCTCGAGGGCGCCCAGGTGATCGCCGTAGCGGGCCCGCACCAGCCCCAGGTTGTAGGCGGGCACGGCGTATTCCTCGCGGGCCTGGGCCTCGAGGCGCAGGGCACGCAACGAAGCCCGAACCGAGCGGGCGTAATCGCCCTGCAGATAGTAGGCCCAGCCCAGGTTGGTCCAGTAGAGGTTTTTCTCGGGCAAAAGGGACGCGGCTCGCTCGAGGGCCTCTCTGGCGAGGGGGGCGTTGTTCTCGTCAAAGGCCACAAAGCTCAGCTCCTCCCAGGCCAGCGGCATCTCGGGGGCGAGCTGGGTCAGGTTGCGGGCTACTGCGCCCCACTGCTTGTCCTCCAGACCCCGAAAGAGCAGCAGGGCCGTGAGCCGCTCATACACCTTTCCTTCGGCCAGGTTGCGGGCCGCGTTCAGCGCCTCGGTGCGGCGGCGCTCGGAGAAGTCCACCAGGGCCTGGTAGGCCAGCGGCAGCTTGTTCTGCCGCACCTGGCTCCAGAAATCTTGCAGCTCTCTGGGGAGTTGTTCGGTGATTAAGAGCGAGTTCACCCCTTCCTCTCGCACGGCTATGGCGGCCCGGTAATAGGGGAGGGGGAGAGGCGTGTTCTGTACGGTCAGGTCGCCCCGAGCCAGCCGGGCAAAGTCGTCGTTGCGGGCGGACTCGAGCCGCCAGGCTCCCGGTCTGACCCCGGTCTGGCGTGCCACCCAGTACAGCACCAGCTCGGGCCGGCTGAAGCGGGCACTGCGAATGCCCCGTGCGTCGGCTAAGAAGACCCGCACCCAGCCCTGCGGGTCTACCCGTCCCACCAGTAGCCAGGCTGCCCCGCTAATCTCCCAGGCCAGCCGCGCTCCCCCGGCGCTAAAGAGCGAGCCCGCGGCCAGGTCGTAGCTGCCCTGCCAGGGCATGTCTGGCAACAAAATGGCGGCCAGCGAAGGCGGGGCCACCCCCAGCCCTCCCGCTACCGCCTGCGCCAGGGCATGGCCGCCCGGCCCCGCAAAGGGCAGCACCACGCCCCGGTTTACAGGCACTGCCTGTTCCCCAAGGGCATGGTCTCCCTTGCCCCAGGCCCCGGCTCCCAAAACCACCAGCAGCAACACCCAGAACCCGCGTGTCATGGGGTCATCTTACCTGGGCTGCTGGCCTCGGGAGGGCCTCGAGCTACACTGCTGCAATGAAGCCGTGGCTGCGACATGGGCTGGTGTTGGGTATCATTGCGCTCCTGAGCATGGGCCCCCTGCTGCTGGCGCTGCTGGCCGGAGCCTTTGCCCAGGCCAATGGCTGCACCCTGCACGAAGGGAGTGTCAACCCCTGCGTGGTAGGGGGGCGGGATTACGGCGAAACCCTTTACGCGCTGGGGGTGATGGGCTGGTTTGCCCTGCTCACCCTGCCGGGCGGGATGTTGGTCGCGGGCGTGTATCTGCTGGTGGTGTGGTTCCGCCAAGCCTCGAACGGAAGCCGCAAATGAGCCTCCGGGCCTTGAGCCCTGGGCCTTCTGCCTTTAGCCTTGTGAGTGGTGCGTCTATTGCGGTTGCGGCAAAAAAACTTTCGAAACCTGAGCACCCCGCTTTTTGCGCCGGGGGCGGGCCTCACCACCATTGTGGGGGGCAACGCCCAGGGTAAGACCAACCTGCTCGAGGCCATCGAGCTGGTGCTGGGCGGCGAGCTGCGCAACGGCATGACCGAACGCATCGCCTTTGGCGAGAGTGAAGCCTGGATACACGCCGAGATCGAGACCCAGTTTGGCAACAGCCGCCTGGAAGTAAGGCTCAGCCGCGAGGGCCGCGAACACAAGCTCAACGAGGCCCCGGCCTCGCTGCGCGAGCTTTCGCAACTGCCGGGTGCGGTGCTGCTGGGCCCCGACGATCTGGAACTGGTGCTGGGGCCTCCCGAAGAACGCCGCCGCTTTCTGGACGTACTGCTCTCGCGCTTCTCGGCCCGCTACCGTGCGATGCTAAGCCAGTACAGCCGGGCTTTGCAGCAGCGCAACGCCCTTTTGAAAACCGGCCTGGGCCCGGCCTCCAAAAAAGAAGGAAAGTCCAGCGCGTTACAGGCTTCCATCGGCATCTGGAACCAGGAGCTGGTCAAATATGGCAGCGAAATCCTGAGCCTGCGCCGCCGGATGCTCTCCAAGCTGGCCCCCCTGGCCCGCGAAGCCTACCGCGAGCTGGCGCCGGGAGAGCTGGGCCTGGAGCTCTTCGAAACCACCGACCCCGAGCGCTTCCTGCAGGCCCTGGAAGACAACCTGCCCGACGACCTCCAGCGCGGCGCCACCAGTGTGGGGCCTCACCGCGACGACCTGACCCTTCTGCTCTCGGGCCGCGAGGCTGCCCGGTTTGGGAGCCGGGGGGAGTGCCGCAGCATTGCCCTGGCTCTGCGCCTGGCCGAACACCGCCTGCTCTGGTCTCACTACGAAGAGGCCCCGCTCTTGCTGGTAGACGAATGGAACACCGAGCTAGACGCCCGCCGCCGGGGGGCCTTGCTGGCCTACGCCCAGAGCCTGCCCCAGGCCATTCTGGCCGGACTGGAGACCCCAGGTGGGGGGGCCGTGATCGAGATTGAGGCGGGGGTGTGGAGCTAGTTACCCCACGGGAAGCTTTCACATGATGGACTAGCTCGATACAGACAACACACCCGTACCCGCTGCCGGAAAGACGCTTCCCGCGGGGGCCCCAAATGGAGCAAAATCAACCGAAGGCAACCAAATCATGGCAAAGGAACATGGTGTGAACCCCGACTCCATCCGCGAGGCCCAGCGCGGGCTGGCCTGGGCCTTCCTGCTTTCGCTGGCCATTCTGGCCGGTATTGTGGCCCTGCTGGCGGGCTTTACCCTGGGGCGCCTGCTGCCCCATGCGGGGTTGTTGGCAGGCTCGAGCGATTTCGTCACCCTGCCCTCCGGGGAGCGGCTCCACCCCTCCTGGCTTCGGATGGCCAGCATGGCTTTTGCTGTTTCGCTGGGGCTTTTTGTGGCTTCGGTATGGGCTTTGTTCTGGCTGCGGCGGGCCTGGGCCAGAGCCCCGCTGGTCGAAGCCAAACCCCAGCCGAAGTCGGGGCAAAGAAACCCGTCCAAAAAGAAGCGCAAACGTTAAAGGCTCATAGCATTTTTGCTTGAACGCTTTGCATACTTAAGGAGCGGTGAGGTAGGGAACAGGGGTCAGGGGACAGATGTTGGAGACCCACTACCCACCTCCTACCACCCACTTCCACCCTGGGTATCGTTGAAAGCTGGCTACATTTACAGCTGGTATTACCAGATATTTGGCCGAAAGCCCAAAGCTGAAGGCTGAAAGCACACTTATAAGCCGGGTTCCGCTTGGCCCAGATGTCTGGCCTGCATCGAAAAGCACCCTCAGGCCAGCAGCAAACGAAGCCCGCCCAGCAAAGCCAGCGTGAGGGCCATCCACTCGAAGGTGTCCTGCTGGAGGTGGTCCAGGAGGCGTCGGCCTGCCCAGGCTCCCAGCCCCACGGCGGGCACCAGGCACAGGTTGAAAAAGAGCGATTCCCAGGTGATAAGGCCCAGCCCCACCGCAAAGGGCACCTTGAACAGGTTGACCACCAGGAAGTACCAGGCGATGCTGCCCACCACCTCAAGCTTCCCCATCCGCATGGCCAGCATGTAGATCAGCACAAAGGGCCCTGCCGCGTTGGCCACCATGGTAGTAAAACCAGCAGCTACCCCCATGCTGGGGGCGAAAGCCGGATGTGCCGAGATGGTCACGTCGTTCAGACGCCGGGCCTTGCGGTAGAGCTGATACGTGGTCATGCCCACGATAATCGCGCCAATCACCCGCTGCACCTGTGCGTCGTTGCTGAAGTAGAGCATCACCGTACCCAGGCCAACCCCCACCGCAGTCCAGGGGAAAATTCGTAGAAGCTCCTGCCAGCGTACGTTCTTGCGGAGCATGCTGACCGCAATGAAATCGGCGCAAATGAGCACTGGCAACAAAGCGCCCGTGGCCTCACGGGCCGGAATAATACTGGCAAACAAGACCACCGCTATGGTCACGGCCCCCGACAGCCCGGTCTTGGAAGCGCCTACCAGCCACGCCGCCAACAGGGCCACAGCCCACCCCGCAGCACTTAAGTCCACGCTCACACCATACCCCGAGAACCCTTCTTCAGCCTCGAGTCCGGGTAAGTATTTCCACGATAGAAACGTAATGGGTAGGGAAAGGGTGATTCACGAGGCCGCGCCGCTGCAAACCCCAGAATTCGCACTTTCGTTGAGCAGCATGATATTTCTATCGCGGGCGCACTTAGTACCCAGTCAAGTTGCAGGTGTAGTACATAGAAAACAAGATATTGAAAGGCCAAAGCATGGGGGCTCTATAATAGAAAAAACCCATGAATCGCCTAATATTTGACCTCCTCGATATTGCCGCCATTATTCCTAGCCTTGGCAGCTACTGCGGTGATGCTGGCCTGGTACGCTCTGAGTACCCTGGTTCAGTTTTTCCCCTATCTCAAGCAACTCGCCCGGCAATCCCAGGTGATCGTCTCCAACCCAACAGAGACTTCATTGATTCGGATGAATATGCTTTTTCGCTGCTGGGGCTACCGGTGTTCCTGGCCTCGAGTGTGTTCTTGCTCTGGCTGGTTTGGGCTTTGTTGCTTAACCTGAAGTGATGTCCAAGGCCAAACAGTCTGCCGAAATTGTCGCCAAAATTTTGCGACAAAAAGGACTCAATGCAGGAATTCAGCGAGGCCGGGCATTGGTGCTTTGGCCCGAGATTGCCGGGCCTGCCCTGAGCGAACTTACCGAGGCGGAGCTCCTGGAGGACGGGGTGTTGTTTGTGCGGGTGACCGACTCGGTGGTAGCGCACCAACTGACCTACCTGCGCGAGGAGTTTCTCCGGCGCTACCAGGAACGGCTTCCAGGGGTGGTGCAGGAGTTGCGGTTTGTGGTTGGGGCGGCCCCAAAAACCAGGCCCAAAAGCCCACCACCAGCCCCCCCGCGGCTCAGCCCGGGCGAAGAAGCACGTTTGCAGGAGCTTGCCAGACACGCTCCAGATCAGCTTCAGGGCATAATCCTCCGGGCCGGAAGGGCGGTCTTGCAGAAGCAGAAAGAGAACCCCCACCCGCCCTGCCCCATCTGCGGCGCCCCCAGCCCTGAGCGTCCCTGCAAACCCTGTCAGAAGCTCCTGAGCGACACCGCCGTACAGCGCGAGGCAGGGCGACTCTCGCGCTTTCCGCTCAAGACCCGCCTCGAGGGTAACCCCCTCGAGGCCGCCCGCTACCTGGCCCAGCAGAAGCTCGAGGCCCAGCTCCGAGAGCTTCTGCCCCAGGTCATCCAGCAGCCCGAACTGATGCCCATCCTGCAAGACACCGCCAGGCGCTACCTCCAGCTTCGCACCGGCGAGAAAGACGTTCGGGCCTACCGACACCTGCTGCCCGAAACACTGGCCTCTTTGCTCAAAGAGGTATGATTGAAGCACTGGCGGCCCTTTCCTGCCAAAGCGTCAGGGGCTTATGCCAAGCGTATACAGCCCATCCGCAGTAGACCCCCCCTGGAGGACTTATGTCAACCGAAACCAAACCCAAAAGCGTTGGCGGCGACAGCAAAATGAAGGCAGGCCTGATCTGGTTCAACGGGCAACTGGTGCCCCAGGAAGAGGCTAAGGTCTCGGTGCTGACCCACGCCCTGCACTACGGCACCAGCATCTTCGAAGGTATCCGGGCCTACGAGACCCCCAAAGGCCCCGCTATCTTCCGCCTGCACGAACACACCGAGCGCCTCTTCCACAGCGCCAAGGTGATGATGTTCGAGATGCCCTACACCCCCGAGCAGATTAACCAGGCCATTGTGGAGGTCATCCGGGCCAACGGCTACAAAAGCTGCTACATCCGCCCGCTGGCCTGGATGGGTGCCAACACCCTGGGTGTGAACCCCCTGCCCAACAACCCCGCCGAGGTGATGATTGCCGCCTGGGAGTGGGGCACCTACCTGGGCGATGAGGCCGTGCGCAAAGGGGCCCGGCTCATCACCTCCTCCTGGGCCCGCTTCCCCGCCAACGTAATGCCCGGCAAGGCCAAGGTGGGGGGCAACTACGTCAACAGCGCCCTGGCCCGTGTAGAGGCCCAGCAGGCCGGGGCCGACGAAGCCCTGCTCCTCGACAAGGAAGGCTTCGTGGCCGAGGGTTCGGGCGAGAACATTTTCTTCCTGCGGGGGGGTACCCTCTACGTGATCGAACACTCGGTCAACCTGATGGGCATCACGCGTGACTCGGTCATCACCATTGCCCGCGACCTGGGCTACGAGGTGCGCGAGGTGCGGGCCACCCGCGACCAGCTCTACATGGCCGACGAGATGTTCATGGTTGGCACCGCTGCCGAGGTCACACCCATCTCCTACCTCGACCACCGGGCCATTGGCACCGGCAAGGCCGGCGAGCACACCATGAAGCTCCGGGCCGCCTACATGGACGTGGTACAGGGCAAAAACCCCAAATACGAGGCCTGGCTGACCTACGTGAAGTAGGCTATCTGGACGTACTTTGCGGGGGTCTCTCTGGCAGTTTGCCGGGCGATGAGGTGCAGGCAGCATGGGTGACAGAACCAACTTTACACTCACACTTCTGCCACCAGGGGGGCAGTTGAGAGGAACGGTCTAGATTCGTTTTGCAACGAGGAACGTGGGCTTCGGGGTATTTGTCCACCTCATCCTGCCATACAATGCCGTATGCACCTCAAAGTGCATACCCACAACCTGGTTGCCAAAACCCACACGGTCAAGGCAGGCACCTTTCCGGTGGCGCTGTACCACGAACACCGCCACGGGGTGTATGTCGAGCGAGCATTTGTCGGGCACCCTACTTTCCGCTATTGGAAGGCCCATATTCTGCCCGAACAGCATCTGCAAATTTGCCAGTACACCACCCACCAGGACGACTACCCCCTCGAGTTCTACATAGACATCGTGCAGGTCGAGCGGGAAGGGCATGTTCTGAAGGTCAAGGACCTGTATCTGGATCTGGGCATTGCTCATAACGGAACCCTGACCCTGATGGACACCCACGAACTGTTCGAGGCGCTAGGTGCGGGCCTGATTGGCCTGGAAGAAGCCTTCCTGGCCACCCGAACCCTGCACGACCTGATCAACCGCCTGGGGCAGCACGAAAACAATCTGGAACGTGCCCTGCAAGCCCAGGGCATTGAGCTTCAATGGAACTGGAACGTATCGTCTAGCCCCCTGTAGATATGCGACTCGTAACTGTGTTTGGTTCGTCCAGGGTGCAGCCTGGCACCCCGGCTTATGCCGAGGCCCACGCCTGGGGGCGGGCCATTGCCGAGGCTGGGTTTGGCGTTGCTACGGGCGGGTACAACGGGGCGATGGAGGCCGTTTCGCAAGGGGCCAAGGAGGCCGGTGGGCTGGTGGTGGGCATCACCGCGCCCGTCCTGTTTCCCCACCGCGATGGGCCCAATGTGCACGTGGATCTGGAGCTACCGTCTTCGTCGCTGCTCACCCGCATCGAGCGGCTCATTGACGTGAGCGTGGCCTGCCTGGCCCTGCCGGGCGGGGTGGGCACCCTGGCCGAGATCCTGGCGGCCTGGAACCTGAACCACATTGCCCAGATGCACGGCAAGCCCCAGAAGCCGCTGGGGGTGCATGTGGGGTGGCTGGGGGTTATTCGGGCGGGCCTCGAGGTCACCCCCGAAACCCTGCAGATGCTCACCCCGATTGACTCTCAAGCACGTTTAGAAGCGTTTCTGAGCAATCTGTCTAGCGCTCCAGCACCCGCAAAGTGAAGCTCACCTCGAGGCGGATGTTCTCGTCCACGCTGAGTACCGCCAACACCCTGGGCTGCACCAGGCCAAAATCGCGGAAGGTGAAGCGGGTCTGGGCCTGTAGAAGGGCAGTGTCGCCGCGGAACTCCACCTCGCCTTCCCAGGTGACACTGCGAACAACGTCCCGAATTTTCAGGTCGCCCACAATCTGCACCGGTACCTTGCCACTTTGAGGCAGTGGAAAACTCAGGCCGCGTACCTCTTTGGGCACAAACTCGGCCAGGGGAAACTGCGCGGTGTTCAGGGTGTTGCGGCGAAGGTAGTTGTCGCGGCGGGCTTCGTCGCTGGTAAGGGCCGAAAGGTCTACTGCAAAGCGCGACCCCTCCAAAGCCCGCCCGCTCCGGTCGAGGCGCACGCTGCCCTGCACCTGCTTACTGACGCCCACCGCATCGGTGGGAAAGTTGATACCAGCAAGCTGCTCTCGCACCCGGTAGCGGGCCTCGCTCTGGGCGGGAATCAGCTCGAGGCGGCTTTGCGCCAGGGCAGCCCCTAAGAAGAGCAGCACAAAAAGCAGTCTGGCCATACCCTCACCTACTTCTTCGCAAGCAAGGCAATCACGTTTTTGAGGTTATCGGCGGCGCGCGGCTGCTCCTTGAAGGGGTTGTAGGGCTTGCCCTGGGCGATGGCCTGGAAGAGCCCGCCCCGGTTTCCGCCCCCCGGTGGCCCCTGGAAATTGCCCTGCCCCGCCTGGGGGTTCTGCCCGCTGGCCTGCTCGCGGCGCTGGCGGGCTTCCTCCCTTTGCTTGAGGATGGTCTGATCCATCCACTTGAGCTGGGCCGGGGTCAGGATGTTGTCCTCGATGTTGGAGAGGATTTTGCTGGCGTCGGCGGGCTTCAGGTCGGCCCGGTTTTGCAGGTCGCGCAGAATGGGCAAGAGCTTCTGGGCCTGCGCCTTGGTGAAGGCCAGCCCCCGCTGTTTCTCGAGCTCGTCCATCAGGCCCACCGTGGCCACCAGGTCAAAGACCGGACGGTAGGCCTCAAACCGCTGCCGCATCTCCGGGGTGATGTTGGGCGGCCCTCCCTGGGCCAGCGCCAGACCCAAAGCCAGGGTAGCCAGCAGGCTCAGCAATCTCTTCATGTACCCTCCTTTAGCGATTGTAGTGTGCCAGGGCATTGTGTAGAAGTGGTAAAGAAAGGCGGATGGCCGATGGTCTATGGTCAATAGCCCAAACTTTAGGTTTGCAAATTGCTCTGTTGCAAAGTTCCCTCGATGTAGCAAGCCGACTAACGGTAGGCGTTGTAGACCAACGCCTTGACCCGGCACTCCCGCATCTGCAGGCGGGGTTTGCGAGAACGCACCCCCTCGCCGAACTTGCGTTTGAGCACCGATATCACCGTCTCACTCTTCCAGCGTTGCCCGAACAGACCGTCGAGCCTGGCCTGAGATACCAACTCGGCTCGCGCCTTGCGCTCAGTGGCCTTCAAAGCCCCTCTGCGCCGAACCGGCGGAATCAGGTCACGGGGCCCTACCCCCCGTCCATCAAACCCACCGTCCGCCAGGATGACCCAGTTCCCCCGTTTCCCGTAAGGGCTCACCCTTCGTTTGAGCGTGGAGAGATGGGAGCTGTCCCCACTGGGGCCTCTACCCGAGAGTACTCCCAGGATCAGCTGACTGCGTGTCCCCACTGCATAGCTCCCCTTCACCCAGCTCCGAAAGGGTCTACCCCGCCGGGTCTGAAAGTAGGCGCTGGCCTGGGTGGGGCGAAACCCGGTGCTATCTAAGTGATTAAATACCGGAAACTTCTAATGAGCATATCCGCCCAACCAACCCGAGATGTTTAAGAACGTCCCTTAGTACACGACAAAACTTTGAGAAAGGCTAAGAATAAGGGCCAGCCCCCGCCAGGAGGTGGCCCATGGAAGAGCATAAACGATTGGTTGAGCTGATACCACCCCAGCTTGGATATCACCTGGCCC
>NZ_JAGDFV010000029.1 GCF_017497985.1 Meiothermus sp. CFH 77666 | reverse complement strand
TCCCTTCCTCATCATTACGATATTCAACCTCCACCTCCTTCGTCTCATACCTCATGGCTACTGCCAAGCTCCCCTTGCTCACATCTATCCCCACCCCCAACAGTCTTCCCTGCTGCTCCTTTCCCTGCTGCTCGCTGTTTCTCTTCATTCCAAGCCTCCAAACCTTAGACCTCTTTGCTTGGCCCTGTCATATCGGTTAAAGTGGCTCTTGGAGTCATCAGACCCTTGGCCGTACCAGTTTTAGCGGGGCTCCGCAAAGCATAAAGAGGAGGGACGGGTTGCATTGCGAGTGGCTTCTAGCCTTTGACGACTTCGTCTCTCCTCCTCTTTATTTTCCACCCCTTTCGGGGCTTTCCCTTTATATGACGGCGGTTCCCCGAGAGACGGGTTGGCGAGCCTTTTCACCGACTTTCGATTTGGGTTGTATAGTCAGCTTTACAACGCTCTCCTATGGCCGAGTTTATAAAACCCCCGCTGCCCTGAAGGCTGCATTCACCACTTCCCTGGCCTCAATCAGCACACGTTCCAGGTGCGCCTCGCCCTTGAAGCTCTCGGCATAGATCTTGTACACGTCCTCGGTGCCCGAGGGCCGGGCGGCAAACCAGGCGTTCTCGGTCACGACCTTAAGCCCCCCGATGGGCTCGTTGTTGCCAGGGGCTCGGGTCAGCTTGGCCCGGATGGGCTCGCCAGCCAGTTCGGTAGCCGTGACCATCTCGGGCGAGAGGTTGGCCAGGGCTTTCTTCTGGGCGCTGTTGGCCTCGGCGTCTATACGGGTATAGGCCGAGGAACCAAAGCGGGCCTCGAGGTCGTGGTAATGCTGGCTGGGCGGCTTGCCGGTTCTGGCCAGAATCTCGGCGGCCAGCAAGCCCAGAATAATACCGTCCTTGTCGGTACTCCAGGCCGTACCATCCATGCGCAAGAACGAGGCCCCGGCGCTTTCCTCACCGCCAAACCCAAGGGTTCCTGCAAGCAGCCCATCCACGAAATACTTGAAACCCACCGGCACTTCAAAGAGCCGCCTGCCCAGGCTCTGGGCCACCCGGTCAATCATGCTGCTGCTGACCAGGGTCTTCCCCACTCCCATATCCGAACGCCACTGGGGGCGGTGCTGGTAGAGGTAGAAGATGCACACCGCCAGGTAGTGGTTGGGGTTCATCAGCCCGTCGGGGGTCACGATGCCGTGCCGGTCGGCGTCGGGGTCGTTGCCGATGGCCACGTCGAACCTGTCCTTCAGGCCAATCAGCGAGGCCATGGCATAGGGCGACGAGCAGTCCATGCGAATTTTGCCGTCCTTGTCTACGGTCATGAAGGCAAAGCTGGGGTCAATGCGTTCGTTGACGATGGTCAGGTTCAGGCCGTAGTGCTGGGCAATTTGCTGCCAGACCTCGAGCGAGGAGCCTCCCAGGGGGTCTACCCCAATCCGCACCCCCGCCGCCTTAATGGCCTCCATATCCAGGATGCTGCCCAACTGCCGCACGTAGGGCGTGACGAAGTCGAACTCCTGAACGGTGTTGAGGGCCTGGCTCAGGGGCCAGCGTTTTACCTCGGTGAGGCCATCGCGCAGGATCTGGTTGGCCCGTTCCTGCACCACCTTGGTCACGCTGGTGTCGGCAGGGCCGCCGCTGGGGGGGTTGTACTTGAAGCCGCCGTCCTGCGGAGGGTTGTGGCTGGGGGTAATCACGATGCCGTCGGCCAGTCCGGCCTTACGGCCTCGGTTGTACTCGAGGATGGCATGGGAGACCAGGGGAGTGGGCGTGTAGCCGCGCCCTTTGGCCACCCGCACATCCACCCCATTAGCCGCCAGTACCTCTACCGCAGTAATCCAGGCAGCCTCGGAAAGGGCGTGGGTGTCCATCCCCAAAAAAAGCGGCCCGGTGATGCCCTGCTCGGCGCGGTACTCGGCCACCGCTTGCGAGACCGCCAGAATATGGGCCTCGTTGAAGGTGCCTTGAGTGGAGGTGCCCCGGTGGCCGCTGGTGCCAAAAGCCACCTGCTGGGCCGGGTTCTCGGGGTTGGGCTGCAGGGCGTAGTAGCTGCTCACCAGCCGCGGGATATTGACCAGAATGCTGTGCGGGGCAGGTTTGCCGGCCAGGGGGTGTAGGCTCATAACAGCTCCTTCTGGGAGGAGTCTATTTCAGCTATAGTCCATAGTCCATAGTCGATAGTCAATCGTCCATTGACTATGGACCATCGACCCTAGACCTTTGACGCTCGTTACGCCTTTGCCACCTCTTTACCCTTGTGCAAGGCCTCGATCTGATCCACCACATACTCGGCAAAGGGCATGGAGGCGGTCCAGGCCGGCGAGATGGCGTTCAACACGTGCAGGCTCTCCGGGTTGCCCTCGAGCATGAAGTCCATCACCAGTTTTTTGTCCTGGTGGTCGTAGAGCTGGGCGCGGATGCCAGGGCGGCCCCAGGTGCGGTAGTTTTCCAGCCTGACCCCCTCGAGCAGGGCCGAGGCCTGCCTGACCAGGTAAGCCTGGGAGTATTTTTTGATTTCCTCGAGGGCAATCCCCCGGAAGTTGAAGTCGTTGCGGAAAAACAAAATGGCTTCGTCGCGCAGAATGGAGAGGGCTTCGGCGGCATCGAAGCCTTTGAGCCCCTCGTAGTTCTCGCGCCAGAAGGCGGGGATAGCGGTGGGGCCAATTTTGGCTTTGCCATCCACCGTAACGGTAAAGTGGACGCCCAGGAAGGTGTTGCGCAGGTCGGGCACCGGGTAGATGTTGGTTCGCAGCGCTCCCACTGGCTCGGAGCCATACACATACAGGCCCTTGAAAGGCAGAATGCGGTAACGCAGCCCGATGCCAAAGTCGTGGGCGACCTTGTCGGCATGAAGCCCCGCAGCATTGACCACAAAGCCCGCGCTGTAGACCTCCTGGGGTGTGATGACATCCTGGCCGCGCCGCGCCTGGTAGGGGCTGTTCAGGCGAATTTCAATCCCCTGGGCCTGGCACTCCGCCGCAATGGCCGCCATGCATTCCTTGGGGTCTACGGTAGCGGTGTTGGGCGACCACAGGGCCAGCTCGGTGGTTTTGACCCTGGGCTCGATTTTCTTGGCCTCCTCGAGGGGAATCAGATAGGTCTCGACCCCGTTCAGGTCGCCCCGGCGCTTGAGTTCGCGCAGCCCCTCCACTTCCTGCTCGTTTTTGGCCACCACCAGCTTGCCGCAGCGGTTGATTTTCAGACCGCGCTCCTCTACAAACTGTTTCCAGCGGGCGTTGCCATCACGGGTAAAGCGGGCCTTGAGCGAGTCGGCAGTGTAGTAAAAACCGGCATGCAGCACCCCGGAGTTGCGCCCCGAACCGTGAACGGCCAGTTCCGGTTCTTTCTCCAGCACCACAATGCTCGCGGTTCGGTTGCGCTTCTTGAGCTCGAGGGCAATGGTCAGGCCCACAATGCCCCCACCGATAATCAGGTAATCGCAGGTTTTCATCCCCCTCATTCTATGCGGGGGTTGCACACAAACAGGTTCAGGTGTTGACGATGCGCCGGGTGGGGTAGGGAATCGCGATTCCCTCGGCATCGAGGCGCAGCTTGATGCGGCGGCGGAACTCCCGGCCAATGGCCCACTGTTCTTTGGGCTTGGCGTTGAACAGCACCCGAATCAGGATGCCCGAGTCGGCCAGTTGCTGGATGCCCAGGGTCTCGGGGGGCTGGTCGGTGAACTTATCGCGCCACACGGGGTCGTGGTAAAAGGCCTCGGCCTCCGAGCGTATAACCTCCAGGGCCCTGTCCACCGGCGTTTCATAGGCCACCGAGACATCCACCACCGCCCGGGCCCAGTCGCGGCTCATCACCGTGACCTGCTGGATGGTGGAGTTGGGGATAAAGTGCACCCGGCCCTCGAGGTCGCGCAACACGGTAATCCGCAGGTTGAAGCGCTCCACCCCGCCGGAAAGCTGGCCCACCGTGATTACATCGCCCACCCCGTACTGGTCTTCCAGCAGGATAAAGAAGCCATTAAGCACGTCCCGGATCAGGTTCTGTGCGGCCAGCGAGATACCGAGCCCCACCACTCCGGCCCCGGCCAGCAAGGCGGTCACGTTCAGGCCCAGGTTCGAGAGGGCAAAGAGCACGCCCAGCACCACAATCAAGACCTGCAAGACCGACTCCAGCACGCTCTTGAGGGTCTGGGCCCGCACCTGCTCGCGGCTGAACTCGCCGGTGCCCACCGGCACGCGCTGCAACAGGCGGGGCACCAGGCGCAGCGCCAGCGAGGTGGCCCCGGCAATCAGCAGCACCGCCAGGCCGCGCTCGCCCAGCCAGACATACAGGGTGCGGCCCCAGCCGTGCAGGGGCTCGAGTACCACCTCCCAGACATGTAATATGAGTGAGGCTATCATCAGCCCCGTAACCCCCCACCACAGCCAGCCCACCACCCGCCAGTAGCGGTCATCCCGCTCGTCCGGGGTCAGGCGGCCCAGCCAGGTCAGGAGGCCCATGCCGCCCCGCCCAACCCAGAAACCCAGAATCAAAAGGCCGATGCTGACAATGGTGCGTAGCCAGACGCTCGAGGTCTCCATCGCTTGTGATTCCTCCTCCCCTGCTGTTCTACGCTAAACCGCTAACTGGGCAATACCAACCCGCACCCGCTCCACCAGACCCGCCTCCACCACACCCTTTGCCTTGCGAAGGGCGCTCTGTACAGCCCGCCCATCGGCGGAGCCGTGGCCGATGAACACCGGGCCTTCCACCCCCAGTAGCGGCATCGCACCGTACTCGGCAGGGTCCATCCTGGCCCGCAAGCCCTGCAAGGCCCCTCGCACCAACAAGGCCCCCAGTTTGGTGAGCAAAGAACCCCCGCTCAGGGCCTCCCGTACCCACTTGAAAAGGGTACGGGCCTCACCCTCGGAAAGCTTGAGCACCACGTTGCCGGTATAGCCGTCGGTGACCACAATATCGGTGGTACCTTTGAAGATGTCGCGCCCTTCCACATTGCCATAGAAGCGAATACCCGGTGTGGCCTTGAGCAGCGGAAAGGTTTTTAGGGTCAGTTCGTTGCCCTTTTCCTCTTCCTCGCCGATGGAGAGCAGCCCTACGCTGGGGCTTTCGACCCCCTGGGCCTGGGCATACGCGGTGGCCATAACCGCAAACTGCACCAGCCACTCAGGGCGGCAGTCCACGTTGGCGCCGCCATCGGTCAGGTAGGTGCGGCCTCTTTCGCTGGGTAGTTCGATGAGCAATGTGGGCCGATCCACCCCCTTAATGCGCCCCAGGTTAAAGAGCGCCGAGGCCAACGTGGCCCCGGTGTGCCCCATGGCCACCACCGCCGAGGCCTCCTTTTGCTTAACCAGCTCCATGCAGACGTTTATAGAAGCGCGTCGCTTCTTGCGCACATCGGTGGCGTGGTCTTGCATGGTGATGTACTCGGGGGCTTCCACGATGGGCAGGTCGCCCCCCTGTTTCCGCAGTTCCTCCTTTAGCGTATCGGTAGGGCCCACCAGCACCACCGGAATCCCCTGGCTTTGGGCCAGGAGCGCACCTTCTACCGTGACCTTGGGGGCATGGTCGCCCCCCATGGCATCCAGGGCAATGGGTTTCATGGGATATAGCCTAAAGCCCAGAGCCTAATGCTGGAAGGAATAGCCACTTACACCAAATGAACCCCTTTCCTTCGCCCCTTGCGGGAGAAGGTGGCAACACTTCACCCTCGCTATTTACGAACAGTGACGGGAACACCATTGACCCTGCCTGGGGTGTTGCCGGATGAGGGGGCGTGGGAACGCCCCTAAAAGACGACTGTCCAGGTGAAGTGGGCATCACCAGGCGACCGGCATGGCCTTGTGGCCCCGGATGACAAACCCGCCCGTGTACTCGATCTGGTCGGCGGCCAGATGAATGTTCGGGAGCCGCTTGAGCAGGGTCTGGAAGGAGGTTTGCAGCTCGAGGCGGGCCAGCGGCGCCCCGATGCAGTAGTGGATGCCCAGCCCAAAGGTTAGGTGTTGGTTTTCCAAGCGGGTCAGGTCGAGCTGGTCGGGGTTGGCAAACTTGCGCGGGTCGCGGTTGCCGGAGGCGTACATCAGGGCTACCTCCTGACCACGCCGCAACGGAATACCTTTGTAGTCCAGATCTTCCAGCACCCAGCGCTCGAACATGGGCAGGGGGGTATCGAAGCGCAGCAGCTCCTCTACGGCCAGCTTGAAGAACTCGGGCTGGTTCCTGGCGGCAGCCTCTTGAGCCCGCGCCATCTGGTCGGGATTGCGGGCCAGGGCCAGAAAACCCGCCGTGGTGCCGTTCACGGTGGCCTCGTGGCCGGCGTTCAGGAGCAAAATGCAGTTGGCCACCAGCTCGTCGGGGGTGAGCTTGTCACCCTGTTCTTCGACCTGTACCAGCGCCGAAATCAGGTCTTCGCCGGGCTTTTTGCGGCGTTCGTCGGCCAGTTGCTTGATGTAGCTCGAGAACTCCACCACCGCCTGGTTGGCCTCTTTGGCCTGCTCGTCGGTGTAGCCCAGCTCATAGAGCTTCACAATTTTGGCCGACCAGGGGCGCAAGAGGGGGCGGTCTTCTTCGGGAACGCCTAAGAGCTCGGCAATCACCGTTACCGGCAGGGGCTCGGCGTAATCGGCCAGCAAGTCCATCCGGCCCCGATCCTCTGCACGGTCGAGCAAGCTGTTCACAATCTTCTGGATTTTGCTCCTGAGCCCTTCCACCCGGGCCGGGGTAAAGGCTTTCAGCATCAGGCCCTTGAGGCGGGTGTGCTTGGGGGGCTCGCTGTCGAGCATGTGGTTTTCCTGAAAATGGTCGAAGTCGCGGGTCAGGGGGTTGGGCGGGGGCCAGCCCAGCTCATCGCGGGAAAGAATGTGGGTAATCGAGCGGCCCAGCCGTTTATCCCGCAACAGGTTGGCAATATCTTCGTAGCGCAGGAAAAAGACCTTGTTCCAGACCTCGTCGTAGAAGACCGGCAGGTGCTCCCGCAGGTGCGCCAGGGTGGGGTAGGGGTCGCGAACGAACGCGGGGTCGTTGATGTTGAGGTGATAGGTTTGCATCGCCAACAGCATATCGCGCTTTTCCCAGACGTGGCCGCCCGCGAAAACGAGAGTACGTCTCGGCCCAAGCGCATGTTACACACCCAAGCGTAGGCCGGGCCCGGCCCACGGGTGCTTGGGTTTCGAGTTTCCCGGCGGCCACAGTTCTATCCAGAACAAAGAGCTCTTCATCCCGGATGGCTCGGTTTTTGTGAAAAGCGCTCTAATCCCCTGTGGCAAAACCAACAGACCCTCCCGGTGGGGAGGGGTTGGATAAACGGCGCTTAGGCACTGACCGGCAGGTGCTTGTTCAGGCGGGCCACAAAGCTATTCTTGGGGGCCGCTCCCACCATAACCTCCACCGGCTGACCATTCTTGAACAGAATGATGGTGGGAATGCTCATCACCCGAAACTTCATGGCGGTCTGGGGGTTGGAGTCCACATCCAGCTTGGCCACTTTCAATCTGCCTTCGTACTCTTTGGCCAGGTCTTCCATGACCGGGGCCACCATACGGCAAGGGCCACACCACTCGGCCCAGAAATCCACCAGCACAAACTGATTCTGCTTCAGGATTTCGTCAAAGTTGGCATCGTTCACTTCGATGGGTTTTGCCATAGCGATTTACCTCTCACACTGGGCCAGGGCTACAGCCCTTCCGGTTGTACACTTTAGCACTGTTGGCAAGCCATAGGGGAAGCCGATACACTTTTTATAGTGCGGGAAATTGATTTGCTACGTACCCCGGAGTACCTCGAGGCCTTGAACCTGTGGAACCAGGGTTTATTCTGGGAGGTTCATGAGGCTCTAGAGCCTCTGTGGATACGACTCGCGGGCCCAGACCGGGCACTGACTCACGGCATCATCTTGCTGGCTGCCGCTTTGCACAAGGCCAAGAGCAGCTCCACAGGCGGCTGGCGTAACTTCGATAAGGCCCTGAAACACCTGGATGGAATCCCCGCAAACTATCAGGGGATCCGGGTGAAAGCCCTGGTGGAAGAGGTGCGCCTTGCGCTGGAACGTGAGCTGCAAAGCCTGCCTGACTTTCCGTTGCTATGAGGTGGTCTGGTCGTCCAGGGTAGCCTCTGGCGCATTTTTCTTGACCGAGGCAATTCCGTTTTCCATAGCGACCTCGGAGCTGTACATCTCGCTGCGTCCAATTTCCTGGTGGTTGGCGGCCTTGAGTACGAAATATGGTTCGCCGTTGCTGGCCGTGCGGCGCTCGTAGCGTTCGTCCAGGAGAGCGTTTTTGCGAACAGAATCAATACCATTGAGGGCGCTGTCCCTGGTCTGGTAGCGCTCACTGGTGAGGATGGTTTCGCCGTTGCCGGCCTTGAGGTTGAACATATACTGCCCGTCTGAGGTGGTGGAGAGCACAAACTTGCCTGCCATACATACCTCCTGAATTGGGGTCTAGCGTGATTATCTTACCCGATTTACGTCCAGGAGGTATGCAAAATCCATTTCCCTTCAGTTGTCCAACCACCCCACCGCCCAGACCGCCCCGTCGCGCAGTTCCAGACGAATCGCACGGAGCGGCCTGTCCGCCGGGCCCCCTACCAGCAGACCGTCGGCCCGGAAGCGACTGCCGTGGCAACCGCACTCGATTTTCTGCTCGCGGTCAGGTAAAGGGACGGTGCAACCCAGATGAGTGCAAATCCTCGAGTAAGCGGTGAGATAGACCTGCTCGCTGACCCTGAACACTCGGGGGTTAGCTTCCTTTGAAACAGGCACGCGCACAAGAATGGCAGGCTGACCCGCAAACATGAACGGTACATCGGCCCAGACTTCCGACAAACGGGATGTTTCAGCGATGCGTACCGCTGACGGTACAGACTGACCCAGCCCTTTGCTCCCCACCAGGGCCAGGGCACTTCCCAGGAGGGTTTTGTGGGCTTCACGGCGGTTCATGCAGTCGGCTCCTTTGAGCACAGGCAGGAGGCGCGTGGCCTCCTGCCCGCTGGTTGTTTTAGTTAGGCCAGCGCCAGGGCATCGTCGGGGTGGTTCCAGGGAACCTCAGCGCGGCTTTTGAGCACCTCGAGGGCCTCTTGCTCGCTCATCACCGGGTTCTGGAAGCGAATGCCCAACGCACGGGTCATCAGGGTAAAGTTGTAGGTGTTGTCCACCAGGCCGATGCGGGCTGCGCCTACACCCCGCCCGTAGAGTCCGAACAAGGTGGGGCCTGCGGTGTGCTGGCCCGAGTTCCAGCCGATGTTAGGCCGGTTGACCTGAGCAGCATCGGTCTGGCGCATCACCCAGGCCAGGGTGTTGGCAGGCTGGATACCCCGCACCACAGCATCGGGCAGGAAAACCCGCTGGGTGATGGCTGCCACCACGGCCTGGGCTTGTTCGGGCGTGAGGGCAATGCCCTTCACAGTGCGGTACAGCTCGGTGACGCTCTCCGTGGTGGGCTGGTTGCCCAACCGACCCAACATGAATTCAATCGAGCCTTTCTCATTTCTGAGCAGGTCAATCCCCACACTGCCGGCTCGGTACACCGACCCGGCCCCATACAGGGCCGGTGCTCCGCAGACGTGATCCGAGCCAATGATGAGCAGGGTATCGGGGTTCTGATCCACAAAGTTCATCACCACTTCCAGGGCTTCGTCGGCAGCCAGAATGTCCCACATACTAGCAGCAGCGTCGTTGAGGTGGTTGGCGTGGTCAATGCGGGCGGCCTCAACCTGGAGCACAAAGCCCTCGCGCTTGCCCGCCAGAACGGGCAGGGCTTTGCGGGTCATGGCGGCCAGGCTGGGCACGTTGGCGTTCTGGAAGCGGCGGTCTACCTCGTAGGGCACGTGGCTGCTGCTGAACACCCCCAGCAGCTTGGAAGCATTGGCGGCTTCCATCTCAGCCGGGGTTTTGGCCACCGCGTAGCCCTTGGCAGCGAACTCGGCGTACATATCTTTTTTGTCACGGCGCACTGCCGGGTCGAAAAAGCGCTGCCCACCGCCCAGATACACTTCGGCCCCAAAGTCCAGATACTGTTGGGCGATTTCCTCTTCGGCATTGCGGTCGGGGTTGGAGACCACAAAGCTGGCCGGGGTGGCGTGGGTAATGGTGGCCGTGGAAACCAGGCCCACCGCTTTGCCCTGCTGCTTGGCCAGGGCAAAGATGGGGGTCAGTTTGCGCCCATCTACATGAATGGCCAGCCCGCCGTTGACGGTCTTGACCCCGGTACTCCAGGCATTACCGGCCGCACTGGACTCGGTGACGAAGCTGGTCAGGCTGTTGGTGTTTTGCAGGCCATTGATGCCGGTAGCCAGGAAGCGCTCGAGGGCCAGCGGCTTACCCAGCACCCGCCTTGCGTAATACTGGGCAATGGCATAGTCCTCCCAACCCATGCCGTCGTAGGCGAAAAAAATCAGGTTGCGGGCCCGCACCAGGATGCCTGGCTGATTGGCCTAGGCGCTCTGGGCTTGGGCCGAGAGTGCGCCCGCTACCCCTGCTGCTACGCCTGCTTTGAGAAGGTCTCTACGTTTCATGGTTGTTACCTCCTACAGGAGCGTACCGATATGCCGTCAGGAACGTGTCAGTCCAGGCTCGCCAGAGTGTAGGCGAATCCGAAAAATCTTCTGACAAACCTCTGACCCAGAAGCCCTAGCGTTTTGTTGGGATTGGCTCTCATTTGCAAAAACCACCCACGAACAGCAAGCTGTCCCAAGGAGTGCGGAAATGATTCAACTGGAGAAGGAGTTTCACCTCGAGACCCACATCGCCGGTCGCTCCCCCGCCACCTGTCACTGGAAATGTGGCGACGCCTGCGCCCAGCCCATCCTCAACCAGAGCGAAAACCAGTACGTGCGGAGCGTGGTCGAAGAGGCCCTGAGCCGCCGTAGCTTTATGGCCGCCAGCATGGGCGGGCTCTTGATGCTCTCGGGGCTCTCGAGCCTGGCCAAAGCCCAGGGCGGCAGCAGCCTGGGCTTCAAGCCCATCGGGCTGTCCACCGAGGACAAACTGCTGGTACCCGAGGGCTACACCACCAACGTGGTGATCCGCTGGGGCGACCCCATCGGACGGGGGGCAAAGCGCTTCGACGTGAACAACTGGGACGCCCGCTCGCAGGAGAACGCCTTCGGCTACAACGTAGACTACATCTCCTGGCTGCCCCTGCCAGACTACGCCTCGAGCAACTCGAGGCGGGCCATCCTCTGGGCCAACCACGAGTACACCAACCCCGAGCTGATGTTCCCCGGCTACAAGCAAGGCAGCCCCACCAAAGAGCAGGTGGATATTGAGCTGGCCGCTCACGGGGGAAGCGCAGTGGAGGTGCGGCGCAATGCCGACGGCAGCATCTACTATGTGCCGGTCTCGAGCTACAACCGCCGCATCACCGCCACCACCCCCATGGAGCTGACCGGCCCCGCCGCCGGCCACCCCTTGCTCCAGACCAAGGCCGACCCCACCGGTAAGCGGGTGCTGGGCATGCTCAACAACTGCGCGGGCGGCACCACCCCCTGGGGCACCATCCTGACGGCGGAGGAGAACTTCAACCAGTATTTCGCGGGCAACAACGCCCTGCCCGATGGCCCCATCAAGCGCAGCCACGCCCGCTATGGGCTGCCGGGGGGCAACAGCAGCCGGCGCTGGGAGCTCTTTTACGAGCGCTTCGACCTCACCAAAGAGCCCAACGAGCCCTTCCGCCACGGCTGGATTGTGGAGATTGACCCCTACGACCCCACCTCCACCCCCAAGAAACGCACCGCCCTGGGCCGCTTCAAACACGAGGGCGCCGAGACCACCGTGGCCCCGAGCGGCCAGGTGGTGTTGTACATGGGCGACGACGAGCGCTTCGACTACCTGTACAAGTTTGTGACCAAGGGCCGCTTCAACCCCACCGACCGCAAGGCCAACCTGAACCTGCTGGACGAGGGCACCCTTTACGTCGCGAAGTTCAACGCCGACGGCACCGGGGTCTGGCTACCCCTGGTGCAGGGCAACGGCCCCCTTACTGCGGCCAACGGGTTTAGCAGCCAGGCCGATGTGCTGATTAATACCCGGCTGGCCGCCGACCTGCTGGGCGCCACCAAGATGGATCGCCCCGAGGATGTGGAGCGCAACCCCGTCACGGGAGCGGTGTATGCCGTGATGACCAACAACAACCGCCGCACCGCCGCCCAGGTAGACGCCGCCAACCCCCGGCCCGACAACCGCCACGGCCACATCATCGAGATGCTGGAAGCCGGCAACGACCCCACCGCCACCACCTTCCGCTGGGCCTTGTTCCTGGTCGCGGGCGAGCCTTCGGATCCCACCACCTACTTTGCAGGCTTCCCCAAGGACAAAGTCTCGACGGTCTCCTGCCCCGACAACATCACCTTCGACCAGGCCGGCAACATGTGGATCGCCACCGACGGGCAGGACAGCTCGCTCAAGAAAAACGACGCGGTCTATGCCGTACCCACCCAGGGCCCCGAGCGCGGCTACGTGCGGCAGTTTATGTCGGCCCCGGTGGGCGCGGAGATCTGCGGCCCCATCTTCACACCCGACAACAAAAACTTCTTTGCAGGCATCCAGCACCCGGGCGAAGGGGGCACCCTCGAGAAGCCCGTAAGCACCTGGCCCGACGGCACCAACGTGCCCCGGCCCTCGGTGGTGGCCGTTCGCAAGCTTGACGGTGGTATTATTGGCGGATGAGTGCCCACAACCCCTTCCCCGTTTCAGGGGAGGGGGTTTCGCCATGAAGCGGCGGCAGGCACTCCAGGGGCTGCTGGGGCTCTTGGTGGGCAGGGGTGTGGGCCAGCAGCCTCGAGTACCGGTTGGCAGCACCCAGCAGTTTGAGCGCATCTGGAGCCACCTGGATTTTTACTATCTGGGCAAGCCAGCCACGGTGATCCGCGTGCCTGAGCCCAGGCCCATCGGCCCCCAGCATCTGCAGGTGGGGCCGGGTTTTTATTTGGCGGGCTACCTGCGCGAATGCCCGCACAACGGCTGCGAAGTGCGCTTCCACCCTGCGGCAGACACCCTGCTCATCTGCTACTGCCACGGAAGTCTGTTCCGGCGGGCCGATGGACGCCTGGAGGTTGGGGTTGCCAACGAGGACTTGCCAGGGTTGCGGCTAACGCTCGAGGGCGAACAGGTTGTGGTGGTGGGTCTAACACACCTCTGAGGCTCAAAGCCCACAACCCCAGTCGAGCACCTTCACAAACTGTCGTCCATTCCAGCGCCAGACCTTGCTGCCCCAGCCCTCGTGCACCCAGTCTTCGGTGATGACTTCCATCTTCCCGTCGCCATCCAGGTCGAGAATTGCTCCCACCCGACGGGTGATCATGGGCGGGATCCCTTCGGTGCTATCAACGGGCTTGTCGAGGTAGGTCACGTCTAGCACAAAGGTTCGCAGGTCGGTATCGCTGACCAACTTGCGAACCATTACCAGGCCATAGTCGCCTACCTCATCGGCGTAGCGCCCCTCAATCACGCCTTCACGAACCGAGAAGGCCGGTTGATTCGCGCTCAGGATCACCTCCTCGCGTCCGTCGCCATCCAGGTCGGTGCGCAGGGCCTGGGTGATGTTGGGGGCTTTCTTTATGTTGCGGCGGCCCAGTTCGGCAGCCACCACCTGGCGGTGCGCGGCGGCAGGTGCAAACGAAGTGACCGCCCGCGGCTGGGGGTTCCAGGGCGCCGAGAGGGCATAGGCGGGGTACTGCATGGCGCGGCGCTCGAGCAGCGTCAGGGGTGTTTCCCGGTTCCAGTCGCAGATATCCGAGGTTTTCAACCCTCCAGCCCCCTGGGCCTGGTTGATACGGCCCTGGGGCCCAAACACCTGGTAGCGCCGGGCCTCGAGGTGGGTTAGCTTTTCGGCCTCGATAAAGCGTCCTCCCTGATAGGCTCCTACCACCACGATATTTCCTGCCAGCCCGTTACGCTGGGCGTAGTTCAGACGCAGCAGCACCGAACCTTGCGGGGCTTGCGCTACCGACAAACCCAGCACCAAAAGCACGCTCCAGATCTTTTGCATACGTTTAGGGTAGCAGAACCGGGTCAGCATAGGTGCGGGTTTGACCAACCCGACGCATAGCCCCGCCACCCTCACCCATCAAAACCCTGCGCCCTTGTCTACGGCACGGTAAATCATGCGCGTTCCGCACAGGAGGTTGGCACCAAGCACCCTTACAACCATCCGCGCAAAGCGATAGGCTATGCACGATGACTGCCTATACCTACGCCTATCGCGGGGGCTTGATTGAAAACCGCCACAAAGTCTCCATTGCTATTGTCGATCCGTCTGGCCAGGTGCTGGCCTACAGTGGCAACCCTTACCTGGCCGCCCATATGCGTTCCTCGGCCAAGCCTTTTCAGGCGCTGGCCCTCTACCTGAGCGGGGCCATCCAGCGCTTTGGTATCACCCCGGCTGAGGTAGCCCTGACCTGCGCCTCCCACGACGGCATGGAGCAGCACGTAGCCATGGCCGCCAACTACCTGCACAAGCTTGGGCTGGATGCCAGCTACCTGGCCTGTGGGGCCCACCTGCCCTTCGACCCCGCCTCGCGTAAAGCCCTCCAGCAATCGGGCCAGCCCGCTACCGTGCTGCACAACAACTGCTCGGGCAAGCACACCGGCATGCTGGCAGCCGCCTTAGCCCTGGGAGCCGACCCCAGGGGCTACGAGCAACCCGATCACCCGGTACAACAGCTCAACCTGCAAACCCTGCGCGACCTATCGGGGCACCAGCACATTCCCTACGGAGTCGATGGATGCAGCGTGCCCACCTTTGTGCTGCCCCTGGCTCCTGCCGCCCGGATGTTTGCCCTGCTGGCAGCGCCCGAGGCGGCGCCCCCCCAGTACCAGGAGGGTTTGCAAGCCGTTTTTCGGGCCATGCAACAGCACCCCGACCTGGTAGCAGGCCCCCAGAGCATAGACACCGTGCTGATGCAAAAACTACCCCAACTGGTCGCCAAGCGCGGCGCCGATGGCTACTACGGGATGGCCCTGCGGGACACCCGCTGGGGCAGTATCGGGGTTGCGCTCAAGGTGGAGAGTGGCTCTAACGAGGCCCGGGAGCCCATGGTTGTCCGGCTGCTGGAGGAGCTGGGCGTGCTATCGCCGGAAGTGGCGCTGGAATGGCGACGACCCCTTATTCGAAATGTGCGGAAGCTCGAGGTCGGCTACCTGGAGGCGCGGCTCGAGCTGAACTGGGTTTGACGCCAACTTTAGCAGAGCATACTTCATACGCGCCTCCGCAGAAGATTGTTCCGTGACCCGGTCAGCAAGGGCTTATCGGTGTCTTGAAAACCGGGTGACAAAGGGTAGGCTTGAGGCGATGGAGTTTGTCGAGGCGGTTATAGAAAGGCCACCCCTGGTGCTGGGGGTGGATCCGCGTCCAGGGCTGCACGGCCAAGACCCCCTACCGCACATCCGCCGCTATACCCTACAGCTCATGGAAGCCCTGGCGGTAAAGATCTGTGCGGTGAAGTTCCAGGCGGCTTTTTTTGAAGCGATGGGGCCTCAAGCTTTCGCCCTGATGCACGACCTGATTGTTGCAGCCCGGGTGCTCTCGCTGCCGGTAATCGTGGATGCCAAGCGCGGCGACATCGGAAGTACGGCCGAAGCGTATGCCAGGGCCTACCTCGAGGCCTACCCCGGCTCGGCCCTGACGGTGAACCCCTATCTGGGCAGCGATGCCCTGGAACCCTTTTTCCGGGCCGCCCAACAAACGGGGGGCGCGGTGTTTGTGCTGGTCAAGACCTCCAATCCGGGCTCCGGGCTTTTCCAGGATTTGCCTCTGGCCAGCGGGAGCACCCTGTACCGGGCCGTGGCAGATTATCTGGCCCAGCAAGCCGAGCAGCAGCGGGTGGGCGAATGGTCGCGCGTGGCGGCTGTGGTGGGGGCGACCTATCCCGGTCAGATTGATGAAATTCGGGGCCGATTGCCGCACTCCCTGCTGCTGTTGCCAGGTTTAGGGGCCCAGGGAGGCGAGGCTGTACGCGGGCAGGGGTTGCTGAACTCGGCCAGCCGGGCGCTCTTTTACCCCGGCGGGCAGCCCAACATAGAGGATGCGGTTCGTCAGGCCGAACGATACCTGGCAACACTGCAGTAGGGTACGGAACTACCCAGGGCAGTTTTATCGCGCCTCTCACAAACTTAGCCGTTTGGTTGGGCGGCCACTGTTATGTCCAGGAAAAGACTTTTTATTGCCGGATGGCTCAAAAATGAGAAGGGCGCTCTAACCCGAACCAGGCCAGACAATGCTGTTCTGCTCAATGTGGCAGGTCTTCTTACAGCCAGTCCACCCGGCCAGTGGCATACTCCACCACCCAGGCCAGGTCGCCAATCGCATTGGGGTTTTGCTTGTAGGGGTCGAACAGCACCGGCCGAACCCCGGCGGCCAGGGCACCTTTGACGTCGTCCTCCGAGTCGCCGATATGAATGGCCTGATGGGGTTCAGTCTCTAGCTTACTCAGCACGATCTGGAAAAAGCGCGGATCGGGCTTGGCTACGCCTTCCAGCGCCGAAACCCCAATGTAGTCAAAAAAATCTGCCAGCCCTGTGGCCTGTAAAACCCCCGGCAGCGTCCAGTCCCAGTTGGATACCACCCCCAGCTTGAACCCCCCGTCCTTCAGGGCAGCCAGCACCTCTTTGGCTCCGGGCGTAAGGGGCCAGACGTGCGGGCTTTGCCAGTTCTCTCTCAGATAATCGGCTACCTCATCGGCATAAGCCCCCAGTCCGATACCGTTCATGACCTCCCAGTGAAAGGCCCGCCAAAACGATAGGGCCGTCGCCTCGTCGGTAGCGCTCATGTGGTGTTCTGAATAGTGTTCGTAGGCATCTCGAATGGCCTGGGGCAGCCGAGCCAGATCGGCTTTTTGGGCGATGCCTTTGGCTTCCAGAATCGGCCAGAGCCAGAATTTGGGATGCCCCAGAATAAGGGTGTCGCCCACATCAAACAAAACCGCACGCACCATAGCCCCAATAGTAACCCGGCATTGTGAAAATAAAGCCAGCATCTGCATTCCCCTAGAGGTTGCCCCTATCTCCAGGGCGTGATAGTCTCTTGACGTTGCTCACCAGATGGTCCCGTGAGGCCATGAAGAGCAAGGGATTCCGAGTGAAAAAACCGTACCCCATCTCCCTACGCCACCACGGAGAGGTGTAGCGCCTGACTGGGTTCCAGTCGGGCAGTTTGGCGCTGTGTTCTGGACAAAAAGACCATGATTGAACGCTACCAAACCCCCGAGATGCAGGCTTTGTGGAGCGAGGCCCGCAAGTACCAGACCTGGGCCGAGGTGGAGATTCTGACCCTGGAGGCCTGGGAAAGCCTGGGCCAGGTTCCGCCCAAAACCGCCCAGCGCTTGCGCGACGCGCTACATCAGAAACCGATTGATGCGGCTTTCGCAAAACGGGTAGACGAAATCGAGGCCGAGACCCGGCACGACATTGTGGCCTTTACCCGCGCCCTGACCGAATGGACCGGCGACGCCGAAGTAGCCCGCTGGCTCCACCTGGGCCTGACCAGCACCGATGTGGTGGACACCGCCCAGAACGTTTTGCTCTCGGAAGCCCTGGGCCTGCTCGAGCAGGAACTGGCACAGGTGCAGGAGGCCCTCAAGAACCTGGCCATCCGGTACAAGCACCTGCCTGCGGTGGGGCGCACCCACGGCGTACATGCCGAGCCCACCAGCTTTGGGCTGCGCTTTTTAGCGTTTTATGCGGCCTTGTTGCGGGACGGCGAACGCCTGCAGAAAGCCCGCGAAGGCATCCGGGTGGCCATGATTTCCGGCTCGGTGGGGAACTATGCCCATGTGGAGCCCGCCGTGGAGGCCTGGGTAGCGCAGAAGCTGGGTTTTCAGATCGAGCCGGTTTCCACCCAGGTAGTGCCGCGCGACCGCCATGCCGAACTGATGGGGGCCCTGGCCATTCTGGGAGCCAACATAGAGCGTATCGCCGTGGAGCTGCGGCATTTGCAGCGCACCGAGGTGCTGGAAGCCCAGGAGCCTTTCAGCTACAAGCAGACCGGCTCCTCTTCCATGCCCCACAAGAAAAACCCGGTGGCGCTGGAAAATATCTCGGGGCTGGCCCGGCTGTTGCGCAGCAATCTGCAAGCCGAGCTCGAGAACGTGGCTCTCTGGCACGAGCGCGACATCTCGCACAGCTCGGTGGAGCGGGTGATTCTACCCGACTCCACCACCCTGGCCCACTACATGCTACGCCGCCTCAAGCGGGTTTTGCAGGGGTTGGTGGTCTACGAGGCGCGCATTGCCCACAACCTGCACCTGACCCGAGGGCTGGTGTACTCCCAGCGGGTACTGGGCTTTTTGATCGAGTCCGGCCTGAACCGAACCACCGCCTACGAGGTAGTGCAGCGCAACGCCCTGCAAAGCTGGGAAGAGGGGCGAGATTTTCGGGAACTGCTCGAGGCCGACCCGGCCTGCCCACTCAAGGGAGAAGCCCTTGCCCGGGCCTTCGACCCCGGCTATTTTTTGCGGCATGTGGATACCATCTACGCCCGTTTTGGGCTGTAGAGGGGTACTATAAAGTCAGACGACCAGGATTCGCCAGGATAGAGGGAGCGCCCAGACAAAAGAGGTTCAAATGGAAAAACTGTACGAGGGGAAAGCCAAGGTTATCTATCCGGGCCCCGAGGCGGGGTTGGTGCGGGTCTACTTCAAGGACGACGCCACCGCCTTCAATGGGCAGAAACGGGCCCAGATTGCCGGCAAGGGGGTGGTCAACAACCAGGTTTCGGCGGCCCTGTTCCGCTACCTGGAAGCGCACGGCATTCCCACCCATTTTGTGCGCCAGCTTTCCGAGCGGGAGATGCTGGTGAAGCAGGTGCAGATTGTGCCGCTGGAGGTGATTGTGCGCAACCGCACCGCCGGAAGTTTTGCCCGGCGCTATGGGGTGGAGGAAGGCCGGGTCTTGCCCTATCCGCTGGTGGAGTTCTCCCTCAAAAACGATGCCCTGGGCGACCCGCTCATCTACGACGATGCCGCGCTGGCCCTGGGCCTGGTGAACGGCAGCGAGCTGGCGCGCATCAAGGAGCTGGCCCTGAAGGTAAATGCCTTGCTGAAGGCGTATTTTGCCCAGCGCAACCTCGAGCTCGTTGACTTCAAGCTCGAGTTTGGCCGGCTTTTGCACTCCGCCGCCCCCACCGACGAGCGCGGCGCTATCGTGCTGGCTGATGAAATCTCGCCCGATACGATGCGCCTGTGGGAGATGGGCACGGGCGAAAAAATGGACAAAGACCGCTTCCGCCGCGACTTAGGCGGGGTGGAGGAAGCCTACCAGGAAGTGCTGCGGCGGGTGCAGGCAGTGCCTTCGGCCTGAAACATGTTATGAAATACCATATAACCCTTTTGATCGAGCTGAAAGACGGCATCCTCGACCCCCAGGGGCGGGCGGTGGAGGGCGTTTTGCAGGGGCTACAGTTCAAGGCCCAGAACGTGCGGGTGGGGCGGGTGCTGGAGATGGAAGTGGAGGCCGGTAGTGAGGCGGAAGCCAAAGCCACCGCCCACAACATCGGCAAGGCCCTGGCCAACCCGGTGATGGAAGTGTTTGTGGTGGAGGCGGTAAAGGAACTGGCATGAAGGTAGCGGTCATTCAATTCCCAGGCTCCAACTGTGACCAGGATGCGGTCTGGGCGCTAAAGCGGGTGGGGCTCGAGGCCGAGCTGGTATGGCACACCGAGAAAAACCTCGAGGGCTTCCAGGCCGCTATTTTGCCGGGTGGCTTCTCGTATGGCGATTACCTGCGGGCCGGGGCCCTGGCCAAGTTCTCGCCAGTGATGGCGGAGGTGCGCCGTCTGGCCCACCAGGGCTACCCGGTGGTGGGTATCTGCAATGGCTTCCAGGTGCTCACCGAGGCCGGACTGCTGCCGGGGGCGCTCTTGGCCAACACCAATCTGCACTTTACCTGCAAGGATGTGTACCTGCGCGTCGAACGCACCGACCTGCCCTTTACCAACGGCTACCAGCCAGGGCAGGTGCTGAAGATTCCCATTGCCCACGGCGAGGGGCGTTACTATGCTGATGCCCAGACGCTGGAAAGGCTCGAGCATAACCGGCAGGTGGTGTTCCGGTACGCACCGCCCCCCTCTTCGGCAGGGGGCGAGGCAGATGTCTACAATCCTAATGGCTCTTTGAACGACATCGCGGGCATCGTCAACGAACAGGGCAACGTGCTAGGCATGATGCCCCACCCCGAGCGAGCCGTGGAAGGCCTTTTGGGCTCTGCCGACGGCCTGCCCTTCTTTACCAGCCTGAAGCAGGCCCTCGAGGCGGTAGGTGCATGAACCCTATGAGCAACGGTTACGTTTACAGTGCTTTACAAGTGCCTCGTTTGGCGCTCGAGGTTGTGGCGTAGGCCAGGCAACAAGCTACATGGAGGTAGCGGTATGACCATCAAAGCAATTACCTTCGACTTCTGGGGTACCCTCTTCACCGAAGGCCCGGAGTATGCCGGCTCCATCAAAACCCTGCGCAACGAAATCCTGATGGATGCAGCCTCCGAGGCCGGTGTTCCCGCCGAGCCCGACGCCGTCATGGCGGCCTGGCGGCAAGCCGCCCTCGACTTTGACGCGGCCTGGATGGCCGAGCAGGTCATGACCCCCTTCGACCGGGTGACCCGTATTTTTAGCTACCTGGGCCTGCCTTACGACGAAGGCCACATTGCCCTGACCACCCAGCGCATTGTGGAGGCGGGCCTCGAGGGCAACCTGATTCCCCTTCCGGGGGTGCTGGAGGCCCTGCCCCAACTCGCCAAGCAGTACCGGCTGGGCATTGTTTCGGATACCGGCATCTCCACCGGCCGTATCCTGCGCGAGCAGCTCAAGCGGCACAAACTCCACGACCTTTTCAGCGGCTTTGCCTTCTCCGACGAAACCGGCGTGGTCAAGCCCAAACCCCAGGCTTTTCTGGCCGCACTCGACGAGATGGGGGTCAAGCCGCAGGAAGCCCTGCACATCGGCGACATCCCCCGTACCGACATTGCGGGCGCATTCCAGACCGGCTACCCCTACGCGGTGCTTTACACCGGCCTCTCTCACCGCAACGGGCAACCCGAGCCCACCGCCCGCATTGTCAACCACCTGGAGCTGATCCCCCTTCTCAAAGAAGTCATCGGGCATGCACCGAGGGCCATGTAATGGAAGGAACCCTGCCCCCCCTGGTTCAGGAAGCCGGCATTCCCCTGCACGAGTATCAGGAGATTGTGCGGCTGCTGGGCCGCGAACCGAACCGCCTCGAGCTCTACTTGTTCAAGGTGATGTGGAGCGAGCACTGCTCCTACAAGAACTCCCGCCCCCTGCTCAAGCTGTTGCCCAAAGAAGGCCCCGCGGTGCTGCAAGGCCCCGGCGAGAATGCCGGGGTGGTGGATATTGGCGAAGGCTGGGCGGTGGCCTTCAAGATTGAGAGCCACAACCACCCCTCGGCAGTCGAACCTGTGCAGGGAGCTGCCACCGGCGTGGGGGGCATCATCCGCGACATCATGGCCATGGGGGCCAGGCCCATTGCCCTGTTGAACTCGCTGCGCTTTGGCAAGCTCGAGGGCCCCGAAGGCGACCGCACCCGCTTCCTGGTGCGGGGGGTGGTGGAGGGCATTGCCCACTACGGCAATGCCATTGGCGTACCCACGGTGGGCGGCGAGGTCTACTTCCACCCCGACTACCAGGACAACCCCCTGGTGAATGCCATGTGCGTGGGGCTGCTGCGGGCCGATGAACTCAAGCGAAGCCGGGCCACCCTGGCCCGCCCGGTCTACTACGTGGGCTCCAAAACCGGGCGCGACGGCATTGGCGGGGCCGCTTTTGCCTCGGAAGAACTCTCGGAGGAAAGCGAGTCCAAGCGCCCGAGCGTGCAGGTGGGCGACCCCTTCATGGGCAAACTGACCCTCGAGGTCACCCTGGAAGCCATCCGGCAAGACCTGGTGGAGGGCGTGCAGGACATGGGCGCTGCGGGCCTCACCTCTTCCCTCTCGGAGATGGCCCACAAGTCGGGGCTGGGCATCGAGCTGAACCTCGACCGGGTGCCCAAGCGTGAGGCCGGGATGAACCCCCTCGAGCTGATGCTCTCCGAGTCGCAGGAGCGCATGGTGCTGGTGCCGCGTCCGGGCAGGGAAAAAGACCTCGAGGCCCTGGCGGCCCGCTTTGGCCTGGATGCCGTGCCGGTGGCGCACATGATCGCCGAACCGGTCTTTCGGGTGGTGGCGGGCGGCCAGACCGTGGCCGAAGTGCCCACCCACGCCCTGGCCGATGCCCCTACCTACGTGCGGGAAGGCCAGGAGAACCCCGCCATCGCCCAGCAGCGGGCCAGGGAACTGAGCGGCCTGCCCCTGCCGCAGAACCTGGAGGAAGTTTTGCTGCGGCTGCTGGCTTCGCCCAACCTGTGCAGCCGCGCCCCCATCTTCGAGCGCTACGACCACCAGGTGGGTACCAACACCGTGCTGGTGCCCGGTAAGGGCGATGCAGCCATCCTGCGCATCAAGGGCACCGGGCGGGGCATCGCGGTCAAGGTGGACGCCAACCCCCGCTACAGCAAACTGGCCCCCCGCTTAGGGGCCATGCACGCCCTGGCCGAGGCCGCCCGCAACGTGAGCGTGGTCGGGGGCAAGCCCCTGGCCTACACCGACGGCCTCAACTGCGGCAACCCCGAAACGCCGGCGGGCTATTTCGAGCTCTCCGAGACCATCGCGGGCCTGGCCGAAGCCTCGGCGGCACTGGGCCTGCCGGTGGTCTCGGGCAATGTCTCGCTCTACAACGAAGGCCCCAGCTACCGCATTCCCCCCACCCCTATGGTGGGGGTGGTGGGCCTGTTGGAAAACCTCGAGCGCCGCGCCGAGCTGGGCTTCCAGAAAGCCGGTGAGCTGGTGGTGTTGATCGGCAGTCCGGAAGGGCACCTGGGCGCTTCCGAGTACCTCTGGGTGGTGCACGGCCTGGAGGCCGGAAGCCCCCCGGCCCTCGAGCTGGCCCAGGAGGCCCGAGCCCAGGCTGCCATCCGCGAGCTGATTGAACGGGGCTGGGTCAAAACTGCTCACGACCTAGCCGAAGGCGGGCTGGCCGTGGCCCTGGCCGAGATGTGCCTCCCCTACGGTCTGGGCGCGACCGTTGAGGTTCGCAGCCAGGCCCGCCCCGACGCCCTGCTCTTTGGCGAGGCCCCCAGCCGCATCCTGCTCACGGTAGACCAGGCCATGCTGCAAATGGCCGTGAAGGTTCTTGAGCAGCACGGACTTTCCCATCAAATTCTGGGCCAGGTTGGGGGCGATACCCTCACTATCCTGATGCCCAGGTCGCGCCTGGAGTGGAGCGTAGCGGCCCTTCGCAGGGCCTGGGAAGCCCCGCTCAGGGAGGTGTTGCCGTGAAAAACGCCGAATGCCCAAAGCCAAAGGCTACAAAGCCTGTAGAACCCGAGGCTTTCGGCCTTCCGCCTTCGGCCTTGAGCGACCCTGACGAGTTGCATGAAGAGTGCGGCGTGCTGGGCCTGTGGTCGCCCGAACCCCTGCCGGTGGCCGACCTGCTGCAACTGGGGCTGTTTGCCCTGCAACACCGGGGCCAGGAAGCCGCCGGGATTTGCGTTTCCAACGGCAAGGATTTGGTGATTGAAAAGGATCTGGGCCTGGTCACGCAGGTCTTCGACGAAGCCCGCATGCAGCGCCTGCGCATCCCTGCGGCCAACCTGGGCATCGGGCATACCCGCTACTCCACCACCGGCTCCAACCTGCGCTTCAACGCCCAGCCCCTCAATGTGCGCAGCTCCAAGGGCATTCTGGCCATCGCCCACAACGGCAACTTCGTCAACGCCCTGCAAATTCGCCAGGAACTTCTGGAGCACGGCGCGGTTTTCCAGACCACCAACGACACCGAGGTGATGATTAACCTGATTGCCCGCTACGCCAGGCTCAACCTGGTGGAGGCCACCGCCCGGGCCATGCGCGAGCTGACCGGCGGCTTTAGCGTGGTGCTGATGGATCGGCACACCGTGCTGGCCCTGCGGGATGGCAACGGCGTGCGCCCCCTGGTGATTGGGCGCTTGCCCAATGGCGGCTGGGTCTTTGCCTCCGAACCCCCAGCGCTGACTTTGATGGGCGCCGAGTTTGTGCGCGATGTGCGGCCTGGCGAGCTGGTCTGGGTTGAGCAGAATCAGCAGCCACCCCTTTCCCCCCTGGTGGGGGAAAGGGGCCGGGGGATTGGGGGGGTACAGGCCGAACTGCGCTCCATGCAGGTACTCGAGCCCCGCCCCACCCCCTGTGCCTTTGAGTGGATTTACTTTGCCCGGGCCGACGCCCAGCTCGACGGCATCGGCACCCACGAATCCCGTATTCGCATGGGCGAACGGCTGGCCCGGGAAGCCCCCGCCCAGGCCGATGTGGTAGTACCGGTGCCGGACTCAGGCATCGGGGCGGCCATCGGCTACAGCCGCGCCTCGGGCATTCCCTTCGACTTTGGCCTGCACAAAAACCCCTACGCAGGCCGTACCTTCATCCAGCCGACCCAGGAGATGCGCGACCTGAAAGTGCGGCTCAAGCTGGCCGCCACCCCGGCGGTAGCGGGTAAGCGGGTGGTACTGGTAGACGACTCCATCGTGCGGGGCACCACCTCGGGGCGCATTGTGCAACTTTTGCGCGAGGCCGGGGCCACCGAGGTACACGTGCGGATCTCCTCGCCTCCCATCAAGTTTCCCTGCTACTACGGCATCGACACCGCCGCCCGCAAGGAGCTCGTGGCTTCCACCCACTCGGTGGAGGAAATTCGCGCCCTCATCGGGGCCGACTCGCTGGCCTTCCTGAGTGAACCCGGCGTGCGCGAGGCCATTGGCGGCCCGGTCTGTCTGGCCTGTTTCAACGGACAGTACCCGGCGGGGCAACCCGAGGAAGAGGTGCGCAAAGAGGCCCTCGAGACCGAAGGTGCGAGCATCCCGTAATGTACGGGGCAATGCATAGCCTTATGCTGGTGTCTGATACTTGGCTCGAGACCGAAGGTGCGAGCACGCTGTAGCGTTGAGGGTAACTCACGGCGTTAAGCAGGGGTCTGGTACTTGGCTCGAGACCGAAGGTGCGAGCATCCTGTAACGTACAGGGCAATTTATAGCCTGATAAAGGGGTCTAATTCCTGGCTCGAGCAAGCCTGAGCCGCTTCTGCTATCCTATCCGGCGTGAAGCGCGTTTTTTCCGGCTTTCAGCCTACTGGCGACCTGCACATCGGCAACTACCTGGGCGCAATGGTCAACTACATCGCCCTGGGTGAGAAGCTGGGCCAGGACGCCATCTACTGCATTGTAGACTACCACGCCCCCACCAACCCGGCGGCCTACGACAAAGACCTGCTGGCCCAGCGCACCTTCGACGCGGCCCTGGTAAATATGGCGGCGGGCCTGAACCCGGACAAAGTAATCCTCTTTGTGCAGTCACATGTGCCCGAGCACACCGAGCTGGCCTGGATCTTCACCACCCAGACCCCCTACGGCGACCTGACCCGCATGACCCAGTTCAAGGACAAAGCCGCCAAGCTCGAGTCGGTGCCCGCAGGGCTGCTCATGTACCCGGTGCTGATGGCCGCCGACATTCTCATCTACAAGGCCGACACCGTGCCGGTCGGCGACGACCAGACCCAGCACCTGGAGCTCACCCGCGAAATTGCCCGCCGCTGGAACCTGGAGTACGGCGAAACCTTCCCGGAGCCACAAATTTACCTGAACCCCAACGCCCCCCGCGTGCCCGGCATCGACGGCAAGGCCAAGATGTCCAAAAGCGTAGGCAACACCATCGGGATATTGGAGGACGAAGAAAGCATCTGGGCCAAGATTCGCACCATGCCCGACGACCCCGCCCGTATCCGCCTCTCCGACCCCGGCGACCCCGAACGCAGCGTGGTGTTCAAGTTCTTGCAGTATTTCGCCCCGCCCGAGCTGGTGCAGGTGCTCCGGGAGGAATACCGCCGCCGGGGCATCGGCACTTTGGTGGTCAAACAGCTTCTCATGCAGGAAATGATGAAAACCTTGCGGCCCATCCGCGAACGGGCCGAGGAGCTTCGGGCCAACCCCGAGCGGGTACTGGACGCCCTCGAGGACGGCGCCGCCAAAGCCCGCCGCATCGCCCAGGCCACCATGGAAGAGGTGCGGGAAAAGTTTGGCCTGCTCAGGGCCAGGGGCCAGAGGTCAGGGCTTCGGGAACAGGGGAAGGTCGCCTCCAAATAAGCATGATCACCCTCACCTTCGACCAGTTCAGCGGAACGCCCAAAGAGCTTTCCGAGCAGGTACGCAAAGGCAAAATTGCCGCCAAAGACCTGCCCGTGCTATCCCTGGCGGAGCAGGCCCTGGCCCAGGTGCAGGCATTGGGGCTTTCCGAACGGAGCGAACTGCTGCCTATCCTGGCCGAGCTGGTGCTCTTCAAGCTGCGGGCGTTTGCCAGGCGGCCCCAGGTGGTGCTGGCCGAAGACGAGGTAGAAGAACCCGAGAGCGCACCAGCTTTCCTCGAGACCCTGATCGCCTTAGAGGAGGCCATTACTTTCCTCGAGCAGCGCTCACGGGAACGGGCCCGGGTGCTGCCAGTGCCCCCTTCTCCCCTACCCAAAGACCGCCGCCTGCGCCCCATGCCGCTACAGATGCTGGTGCGGGCCGTGGAGCCCTATGCCCGGCGAGCCGAGCTTCGCCTCGAGCCCGAGACCTTTGGCCTGCGCGAAGCCTGGGAGCGACTCAAGGGCTTTTTGTGGAGTGTTCGCCGGGCTTTGTTTGGTCGCTTACCTTTTCGCACCTGGAGTGAGCAAACCGTGGCCTTTGCCGCCTTGCTGGAGGCCAAAAAGCAGGGTGAGGTAGAGCTCTTGCAAGAACAAAACTTCGGGGCGCTTGAGGTTGAGCTCAAAAGCAATGAATAGGTCTGGCGCCTGCTTATTGGATTCAGTACACCGTCGTATAAGCGCCTATACACCTCCATTTTTTTGGCCTCTGGGCCCCTCCCTAC
Source organism: Meiothermus sp. CFH 77666 (assembly GCF_017497985.1). Taxonomy (NCBI): domain Bacteria; kingdom Thermotogati; phylum Deinococcota; class Deinococci; order Thermales; family Thermaceae; genus Meiothermus; species Meiothermus sp. CFH 77666. The sequence continues at coordinate 9,281 of NZ_JAGDFV010000029.1, read as the reverse complement.
CACGTAGGGAGGGTGGGGAAAGTATTCGGCCAAGCCCTGAATCTGCAGCTTACGTGAAGAGGAACAATCGAAGCTTTCGTTGGAGAAGTAGTAATGGGCTTGATGTAGCCCTTCAACAGAGCCACTACTGTACCGGCATCTACACGACGCTGTATTCAGATGGTCACTGCACCGCAAAACCTTTTGGAGAACGCTTTCAGCTTTAGGCTTTTGGCTTTCAGCTAAACCTTACTTCGGTATCGGCACATCGGCCTGGAGCTTCATTTTGTCGTCAAAAGTTTCCACATAAATGGAAAGGTTTTCCTCGTCGGGAAAGTAGCGCTTCAGCACCACCAGCAGGTCTTGCTTGAGCTGCTCCACCATGCCCGGGCTCAGGTGGGCCCGGTCATAGGCCAGTACCACCTTGAGGCGGTCTTTCAGGGTATCCTTGCTGCTTTTCGCACCAAAAGGCCACCAGCCCATCATCTACCCCCAAACAGGCGGCGCAGCGTCCCCAAAAAGCCCGGTGCATCGTTCAGGGGAGCGAAGGGCACTTCCTCTCCCCGTACCCGCTGGGCAATCTCCACAAAAGCCTTGCCAGCACCAGAGCCGTTCTTGAGCACCAGCGGCTCGCCCTGGTTGGACGAAATTAGCACCCCCTCGTCTTCAGGCACAATCCCGATGGGCTTGATGCCCAGGATTTCCACCACGTCCTCCACCGAGAGCATGTCCCCGCGCTGCACCATCTTGGGGCGCAAGCGGTTGATAACCAGGAAGTTCTCGCGGATTTCGCGGGCTTCCAGCATCCCGATGATGCGGTCGGCGTCGCGCACGCTCGAGACCTCCGGGTTTACCACCACCAGGGCCCCCTCAGCAGGCGTGGCTGCGGTCTGGAAGCCCTTCTCGATACCAGCCGGCGAGTCAATCAGCACCCGGTCAAAGCCCTCCTCCTCCAGGAGGGCCCGCACAATCTGGCGGAACTTCTCCGGGTCGAGCGATTCTTTGTCCTTGGTCTGGGAGGCCGCCAGCAAGGCCAGCCCCTCGATGCGTTTGTCGCGGATCAGGGCCTGGCGCAGCTTGCAGCGCCCCTCAATCACGTCAATCAGGTCGTAGACCACCCGGCCTTCCAACCCCATCACCACATCCAGGTTGCGCAGCCCCACGTCCACGTCCACCACAGCCACTTTCTCGCCCAGCCTGGCCAATGCAGCACCTACATTAGCGGTGGTAGTAGTCTTGCCTACGCCACCTTTCCCCGATGTCACCACAATCGCACGGGCATTCACGCTCAATCCTCCAAGGTTTCAAGCCAAGCTGGCTCGGGCCGCTAAAAGCTGGGATTAGTATACGGGCAGGGGGGCCAGTGTGTCAGGCCGAGGTCAGACCTCTGGTTAAGGCTGGTTGATTGCCAGAGCTGCGATCCATTTGGCAACGAAAACATCCAAAAACCGGCTCATCGGTACCCTTCTTCCATTTACCCACCTTGACTCAGATCTCGTCAACCCCCAATCCGTAAAGCCCACAGCCAGTACAATACCGGTCGCACTCAGGTACAAAACTCTCTACTCACCGCCTGACCCAGATTGAATAGTAGGGGCTGGATGAGGTGCCTCCAGGGTTTACAATCAGGGTATGTACGACCCCAAAAACCAGCAATCGGGTCAGGGCGACCTCAAGCCAGACTGGAAAGACTTTATCGCGCTGGTGATTGCAGCCTATTCCATTCTGCTGCCTCCGCTGCTGTTGATTATCGGAGCGGCTGCGCTGGTGCTGGTGCTGCTGTACGTGGTGTTTTGAAGCATAGGAGCGTGGTATCTACACCGGAGCGTTGGGCTCGTTTGCATCTTTGGCGGTGCTTTTTGGCCCCTGGAGCCTCGAGGTACAAAATAAAGACGAGGAGGGCTTATGCAAGCCACAGTCGAACACCTGTTTGAATCGCTGCCCGAGGGGTATCAGGAGCGCCTGGGCCGCCCTGGACAGTATCCCTTTACGCGGGGCGTCTATCCCAAGATGTACACCGAGCGCCCCTGGACCATGCGGCAGTACGCAGGCTTTAGCAGCGCCGAGGAGTCCAACGCCCGCTACCGTTACCTGCTTTCACAGGGCCAGACCGGGCTCTCGGTGGCCTTTGATCTGCCCACCCAGCTGGGGATGGATCCCGACCACCCCCTGAGCGTAGGCGAGGTCGGCAAGGTAGGGGTTTCGATTGCCTCCATCGAGGACATGCGAACCTTGCTGGATGGCATTCCGCTGGACAAGGTCACTACCAGCATGACCATCAACGCCCCGGCCAACATGCTGCTGGCGCTTTACTTGCTGGTGGCCGAAGAACAGGGCGTAACCTGGGACAAGGTGGGCGGCACCATCCAGAACGATATCCTGAAGGAATACATTGCCCGTGGCACCTATATTTATCCGCCGGCCCCTTCCATGCGGTTAATCACCGATGTTTTTGCCTTCTGTGGCGAAAAAGTACCCCGCTGGAATACCATCAGCATCTCGGGGTATCACATCCGCGAGGCGGGCTCCACCGCCGCCCAGGAAATCGCCTTCACCCTGGCCAACGGCATGGCCTATGTGCGGGCGGCCATCGAGGCCGGGCTGGATGTGGATGCTTTTGCACCCCGGCTTTCTTTCTTCTTCGCCTCTCACAACGACATCCTCGAGGAAGCCGCCAAGTTCCGGGCAGCCCGGCGCATGTGGGCCCGCATCATGCGCCACGAGTTCAATGCCAAAGACCCCAAGAGCTGGATGCTGCGCTTCCACACCCAGACCGGCGGCTCCACCCTCACCGCCCAGGAACCCCTCAACAACGTGGTGCGCACCGCCTACCAGGCCCTGGCGGCGGTGCTGGGCGGAACCCAGAGCCTGCACACCAACGCCTACGACGAGGCGCTGGGCCTGCCCACCGAGAAAAGTGCCTTGCTGGCCTTACGTACCCAGCAAATTCTGGCCTACGAGTCCGGCGTAACCCACGCCGTAGACCCCCTGGGCGGCAGCTTCTACGTGGAGCACCTGACCGATCAGCTCGAGGCCCAGGCCCAGGATTATCTGGATCAGATTGCCAAGCTGGGGGGTGCTGTAGCGGCGGTGGAGGCGGGATTTTTCCAGCAGGAGATCGAGGAGTCGGCCTGGGAGTTCCAGCGCCAGGTCGAGAGCGGCAAGCGGGTGATTGTGGGCGTCAATCAGTTCAACAACCCGGAGTCCCCCCTGAACGAACCCACCCCGGTACAAAAAATCAGCGATGAAGTCGGTAACCGTCGCAGAGCCCAGATACAGGCTTTCCGGGCCAGCCGAGATGGACAGTCGGTAGGCAATGCCCTGGAAGCCCTGCGCCAGGCGGCCAGGGGTCGGGATAATCTGATGCCTTACATCCTGGACGGTTTCCGTCGCCACGCCACCCTGGGCGAGATCTGTGGTGTTCTGCGTGAGGAGTGGGGGGAGTACCAGCCGTCTTACTGAGCAGGCAGGCCGATGAAACTGGGCAATGGGGTGTTGTCGGGCTCGAGTCACAACCCAACCCCGTTACCTAAAGCCCCCCTTTAGCCAGCCCTCACATCCTGTCCTAACCCAATTAGGCCTAATGATATGGAGATGGCCTGGATCAGACCGTGGAGGGTCGTGGGGGGGGGTGCTACCCTGGTCGCCCTGGCGGTGGGTGGAAGCCTGTGGATGCAAAGTAAAAACAGCCCAGAGTCTATTACCACCGATACCCAAAAACCCTACCGCACCTACACCGCTACCGGGCAGGTCATGAATGTGAAGGCACAGGGAACCAGCGGTTGTACCGTACTGGTCAAACTGCATCAGTGGATCAGCCTGAGTGATGGCTTTGCCCTGGCCGAGATGCCGCAGAAGGGGCAAATCTACACGGTTGGCGCTAACCCCGAGCAGTGCATGGCTTTAGAGGTAGCCCTGGCCTCGCTCGGCGACCCCGAAGACCTCAAAAGCCCACGCCACATCTACTACGAGGCCGGACAACTGCGTTCCGGCGAGTGGCACATGACCCGAAACCCTTCAGCCCCACTGGGCTGTGGGGGCCTGTAGCTGTGCTCCAACCCAAGTACGTCGTGCTTCCCATCATTAGAACGCTCTTCACATTTAAGCCATCCGACTTCAAAAAAGCCCTGTCGTGAACGGAACAGTGGTCACCGGGAAACTCGAAACCCAAGCCTGGGCCGGGCCCGGCCCAGCTTGGGTGCGTAACGTCTCAGTCGCTTCCCCTCGGATCAAGCACATCCCGCAAGGCGTCGCCCAACAGGTTAAAGGCCAGCACGGTCAGCAGAATACCGATGGCGGGCGCAGTGGGCGCCCAGATGGCCTCGGCGATGTAGCTGCGGGTTTCGGAGACCATGGCCCCCCATTCCGGGGTGGGGGGCTGGGCTCCAAAGCCGATAAACGAGAGGCCGGCGGCGGTCAGGATGGCCCCGCCCACATCGAAACTGGCTTGCACAAAAACCGGCGTGAGGGTATTGGGCAACAGGTGGCGGAGCATCAGGCGGTTCCAGGGGGCCCCCAGGGCGCGGGCTGCCTCCACAAACTCGCGTTCGCGCAAGGCCAGCACATTGGCCCGCACTAGCCGGGCATAGATGGGCCAGCTTACCAGCGCCACCGCGACGATGGTGTTGTTCAGGTTGGGCCCCAGAGCGGCTGCGATGGCCATTGCCAGAATCAGCGAGGGAAAGGCAAAAAAGATGTCGGTCAGACGCATCAGCAGGTTGTCCCAGGCACCCCCCAGCGTGCCGGCCAGCAAACCGACCACCACCCCAATGACCACAGCCAGAATTACCACACCAAACCCCACCCGAAGGGAAATTCCAGCCCCGTGTGCCACCCGGGCCCACACATCGCGGCCCAACTGGTCGGTGCCGAGCCAGTGGGCGCTCGAGGGCGGCTGAAGACGCTGGGCGATGTTCTGGCTGATGGGGTCGGGGGCAATGAGGGGAGCCAGCAGGGCTACCAGAATCAGCAGCACCAGCAAAAAAAGCCCAATCAGACCCCCTGGGTTGCGCAAGAAGCGCCGGAGTGGACGGGCAGGACGGTTGGCAGGGACTACAGCAGCCATGAATTATCCTCAGGGTCAGGCATAGCGGATTCTTGGATCCAAAAAGGCGTATAGCAAGTCCACCACCAGGTTGATGAGGGCATACACCAACCCTACCAGTAGCGTAACCCCCATCACGGCGGGGAAATCCAGGCTGGTCGCGGACTGAGTGACGTAGCGGCCAATGCCCGGCCAGCTAAAGATGGTTTCGGTCAGTACCGCACCGGAGAGCAAACCACCCAGCAAGCCACCCAGCAAAGTCAGAATGGGCAGGGAGGCATTTTTGAGGGCGTGGCGGAAAACGATCGCCCGCCCAGCAACCCCCTTGGCCCTGGCGGTACGAATATAGTCTTGCGAAAGGATCTCGAGCATGGTCGCACGGGTCATGCGGGCCAGAATTGCAGCCGAAAACATTCCAAGGACAAAAGCGGGCAGCACCAGATGCCGCAGCGAGTCTAAAAAAGCCGCCCAGTCGCGGGCCAGTAAGGTATCTATCCCCATCATGCCGGTTACCCTGGGTGGTGGAAAGGTAAACCCGTCCAACCGCCCCTGCACAGGCAAAAGATCCAGTTGTCGAGCAAGTACAAACTGGAGCAGTACCGCTAGAAAAAACACCGGCGTTGCCCCGCCAATCAGGGCCATGATTCGTACCGTGACATCGGAGGCTTTGTTTTGCCTTAAAGCAGCCAGAATACCGGCAGGCACTCCTAAAATTAGCATCACCAAAAAGGCGGCTACCGAAAGCTCGAGGGTCGCAGGGAAAAACTCTTTCAGATCCTCTATTACAGCCCGTCCAGTGCGCAATGAATTACCCAGGTCGCCCGCAAGCAAGCGGCCCATGTAGATGAGGTACTGCTGCCAGATGGGCCTGTCCAGCCCGTAGCGTTCGCGGAACTCCTTTATTTGCTCTTCACGAGCGTTGTCGCCCAAAGCCGCTATGGCCGGGTCAATCGGCACCACATTGGCGATGAAGAAAGTGGCAAAGGTAACGCCCCAAACCACAAAAACCACAAAAAACATTCGTCGAACAAAGTATGAAAACATAGTCAGGGCTTAGGGTTCAGAGCCCAGAACGCCGCAACCCGGCGCCCTGAACCCTGAACCCCTGGCTCACTCAAGGCAGCTTGCTGATGTTCTCGAAACGCACCTGGCCCTGGGCATTGCGTACATAGCCCTCGACCTTCACCGAGAGGCCCAGTGGAACAGCAGGCTGGTAAAGCACCGCGTAGGGGCCGTTTTTGAGTACGTAATCGGTCAGGAGGCGATAGAGCGCAACCCGCTTGGCCGGCTCGGTTTCCAGCGCGGCCTGGTTGGCCAGCCTGATGGCAGTGGGATCGTTCCAGACGTTGCGCCAAGCCAGACTGCGGGCGTTGAAGTCGGCCCAGGGGGTGGCGTTGCCGTCGGGGTCGGGGAAGTCGGGGCTCCAGCCGACCAGCACCATCTGGTGGTTCTGGGCCCGGTAGGTACGCAGCACTTCGGCGTTTGCGATGGCCTTCACGTTGGCCTTCAGGCCGCCCTTGGCCAGGTCAGACTGAATCTTGGCGGCGATGTCCGCGCAGGGGATACCGCCCCCGCAGATGCCTGTGCTGACCAGGAGTTCGAACTCGAGGCCATTCGGATACCCGGCCTGGGCCAGCAAGCGCTTGGCCCTTGCTGGGTCAAAGGTATATGGAGTACGGGGGTCGTAGCCCAGCAGGCCCTTGGGAATCAAGGTCTGGATCTTGGTACCGTTGCCCTGCACCAGCCCGTTCACCAGCTCGTCCTGGTTGATGCTGTAGCGCACCGCATCGCGTACCAGTTTGTTAGCGAAGGGGCTGCCTTCCTTGACGTTCATGCCCAGGTAGTTCAGGCGCAAGCTGTCGGCTTTGAAGGTGCGGAAGCGAGGGTTATTGGATAGCGCCCGCAAAGCCTCGGGGGTCAACCCTTCGGCAATGTCAATCTCGCCCGACTCGAGGGCCGTACGCAAAACCGCCGGTTCCTTGATCTCGCGCAGAATCACCCGTTGCAGCTTGGGCTTGATGCGGGCATTGGGGTTGGCTTCCAAAAGCACCTGCGACCCCCGATCCCAACGCACCAGACGGAAGGGGCCCGAGCCTGCCGAGTTATTGGTGAGCCATTCCTTGCCAAAGTCGTTGCCCTTGGCGTTTTTCTGCACCGTTTCGGAGTCCACGATACCGCCGATGTTGAACGTCAGAATCGAAAGGAAGGAGCCCGGCGAGGCGGTTTTGGGAATGCTAACCACCACCGTGTAGTTATCCACGGCCCTGGTGGCCCCCGGCTTGAGCTGGGCAATTTCGGTAAACAGGAAAGAGCCCGGCCCCTTAATCGCCAGGGCCCGTTCAAAGGTGTACACCACGTCCTTGGCCGTTACTTCGTTGCCGCTGGAAAACTTGCTGCCCCGGCGCAAGCGGAAGGTGATGTCCCAGGTATCCCGGCCCCGATCCACCTTCCAGCTTTCGGCCAGACCTGGCTTCAGGGTAGAGAGGTCGGCCCCCTCGTACTTGACCAGGGTTTCGTACAGGTTGTCGGTGACCAGACCACCCGAGAATTCGTAAGACACCTGCGGATCCATGGTGATCAGGTCGGACCAGTCCCCACCATAAATCAGGGTCTGGGTGCGGTCTTGTGCCAGGGCACTGCCCAGGCTTATAGCCGCTATAAGCCCCACTGCTTTTAAAAGCTTCATGAAACCTCCTTTCGATACGTCGCAAACAATACCGATAAACACACTGTAGGTCAAGATACATAGATGCCACGGAGTAATACACTTGGGACGTGCTCTGGCTCATTCTCCGAACCTTTGCATGGCTTGGTCTGACCGCTTTTGGAGGCCCTGCAGCCCATTTTGCAATCTTTCAGCGTTTGCTGGTGGGTAAGGGCAAGTGGGTCAGCAAAGAGCAGTACCTGAAGATGCTGGCCGCCGTCAACCTGATTCCCGGCCCCAACTCCACCGAAACGGCTATGCTACTGGGTCATGCCAGAGGTGGACACTGGGGTTTGTTGCTGGCGGGCCTGGGTTTTATTGTGCCAGCCGCACTGGTCACCCTCTTGCTGGTAGCGTTGTACCAGGAGGTTGCCTCGCTTCCACTGGCACAGGGCGCTTTTTTAGGGCTCAAGCTAGGCGTGATAGCCCTGATTGCCCAGGCGCTGTGGGACTTGTTACCAGAACCCAAAAAACAACCCCAGACCTGGCTGCTGGCGCTGGCGGGCCTGGCGCTGGCCGCGCTGGGTCTGGTGGAGTGGGCCGTGGTGCTACTGGTGGGCCTGATATGGATGTTGAGGAGGGTTCCCGCACTGAGTGTAGAACCCATCAGCCTATTCTGGTTTTTCTTGCTGGTGGGTTCGACCCTGTTTGGTTCGGGGTATGTGCTGATTGGCCTGATGCAGGACATGGTAACCCGGGGGTGGCTCTCCTCGAGCGAACTACTCAACGCCCTGGCCCTGGGGCAAATCACCCCCGGCCCCCTGCTCACCACGGCCACTGCCGCTGGCTACCTGGTGGCGGGCGTTCCCGGCGCACTGCTTTCAACCCTTGGCATTTTCCTGCCATCGTTTGTGTTTACCTTCCTGGTGGCCGGCATCCTGAGTCGCTTACAGGGGCATCCCCTGGCCGAAGCCTTCCTGACCGGTGCCTCCGGAGCAGCCCTGGGGCTGATTGGCTGGGCGCTATGGCTGCTGGGACAGCAAACCCTGGTGGGATGGGCAGAGTGGCTGTTCACACTGCTGGCCCTGGGACTTTTGCTACGAAAATTTCCTCCCCTCCCCCTGCTAGGCTTGTTTGGGCTGGGGGGTGCGCTCTGGAGGATTTGGATGGGTTAACTGATAGCTTGCACCTCTGCATTTCACGCATAAATTGCAGCCCCACGATGGTCATTCCGAGCACAGCAAGGAATCTTGTGCTCTCTGAATACCCTTCTCCGGCCCATAGGGTTATCAGGTTCTTCGTCGGCTATGCCTCCTCGGAATGCCAGTTAGAGGAAAAAGTCAAGTGGCAGGGGAAGTAGGAGCGGTTGATGGGGTGAGATAAAACTCAGGAAAAGCCAGTTTGGGGTCGTAGGGGAGGTTGTTCTTGAGGATGAAAAAGGCGATGCGAAGGAGCTTGCGGGCAATTATAAGCAAGGACTCGACATGGGGTAGTAAGGTGAGATTATCCCTGGGGGTAGTTGAAAGGGAGGCCCCTGTCAGCGCAGATTACGCTGTGTGAAAACAGAAAGACCTCCCATCGAAAGGTTAGCTTGTCCGATTGAAGGATGCAAAC